>NZ_JADPJR010000005.1:0-110377 GCF_023073535.1 Bradyrhizobium sp. 179
GGATGATCGAGCAACATCGTCGTCTCCAGGTTGAATGGATGCAACCTCAGTCTGGCCTCAGACTTGGTCGCTATCCACCCCCATGGAATCTTCGTCGCATCAGCGCAAAATTGCTACGCGATTTTGTCGCGTGCTCCTCGCAACGACGGGTGGATGAGGCGTGAGATCCTACACCACATCGTCCGGCGCCAGGGCGCAGCCGTTGTCAAGATGCGTCTCGACCTGAAGCGTGGTGTGGCCGATGCGGAATGAGGTCTTGAGCAATTGCGCGGTCTCCATCAGGAATGCATCGCCTGTGCTGCCGGCGGGCATGACGAGGTGGCAGGTCAGCGCCGTCTCGGTGGTCGAGATCGGCCAGACGTGGAGATCGTGGATCGCGGAGACGCCCGGCCGCGCCAGCAGGAACGCCCTGATCGCGGCGAGGTCGGTGCTCTTGGGCGCTGCCGCCATTGACATGTCGATGGAGCCGCGCAACAGGCTGGTCGTGCTCCAGAGGATGATGGCGCAGATGACGAGGCTGGTTAAAGGATCGAGCCAGAGCCAGCCGGTCCACATGATCAGCGCCGCCGAGACGACGACGCCGAGCGAGACGGCGGCATCCGCCGCCATGTGCAGATAGGCGCCTTCGATGTTGATATCGTCTTTGCGTCCGCGTGCGAACAGCATGGCGGTAAAACCGTTGATGAGGATGCCGATACCTGCCACCACCATTACGGTCACGCCGGCGACCGGCTCCGGCTCGCGCAAACGCAAAATCGCCTCCCAGCCGATCGCATCGGTTGCGACCAGCAGGAACGCCGCATTCGCCAGCGCGGCCAGGATGGTGGAGGCGCGCAGGCCGTAGGTGAAGCGGCCGCTCGGCGCGCGTCGCGCTGCAATCGACGCACCCCAGGCCACGACCAGGCCGAGCACGTCGGAAAGGTTATGCCCGGCATCCGCGAGCAGGGCGGTGGAGTTGCCGATATAGCCATACACGGCTTCGGCCACGACCAGCGCGATGTTCAGCGAAATGCCGATCGCGAGCGCCTTGCCGAAGCTGGTCGGGGCATGCACATGCGCGTGGCCAAGACCATGAGCATGATCGTGATCATGATCGTGCGGATGGCCGCCATGACCATGATGGTGATGTCCGTGATAGTCGGGGCCGGCCATCTCTAGCGCTCCCCGGACGCTGCCAAATCAGGCGCCATTGTAGGCGCTTCGCGCACCTCGTCACGGCGGAACAGCACGTAGAGCGCCGGCAGCACCAGCAGCGTCAGCACCGTCGAGGAGATGATGCCGCCGATCACCACGGTCGCGAGCGGCCGCTGCACCTCGGCGCCGGCGCCGGTCGCGAGCGCCATGGGCACGAAACCGAGGGAGGCAACGAGGGCCGTCATCAGCACCGGGCGCAGCCGCGTCAGCGCGCCCGCGCGCACGGCATCGACGACGGATCGCCCCTCGCTGCGCAGCCGCTCGATGAAGGCGATGATGACGAGCCCGTTGAGCACGGCGACGCCGGACAGCGCGATGAAGCCGACACCGGCGCTGATCGACAGCGGGATGTCGCGCAGCAGCAGCGCAGCGACGCCGCCGGTCAGCGCCAGCGGCACGCCGGAGAACACCAGTGCCGCATCCGCAGCCGATCCCATCCCCATGAACAGCAGCAGGAACACGAGCAGCAGCGCTACCGGCACCACGATCGTCAGCCGCTTGGTCGCGGAGACCAGTTGCTCGAACTGCCCGCCCCAGCCGATGAAGTAGCCCGGCGGCAGCTTGACCTTCTCAGCCACCGCCGCTTCGGCCTCGGCGACGAAGGAGCCGAGGTCGCGCGCGCGGACATTGGCGGTGACGACGATGCGCCGCTTGCCATTTTCGCGGCTGATCTGGTTGGGGCCGGGCGTCGCATCGACGGTGGCGACCGATGACAGCGGCACATACCGCATCTGGGCGAGGGGAGAGGCGGCCAGCGCGGTTCGCACGGCCGTGCCGGAACTGGCCTCTTCACCGGGCGGCAGCGGGATCGGGATAGCCCTGATCGCCTCGAGATTGCCACGCAGATGCTCCGGCAGGCGCACCACGATGTCGAAACGGCGGTCGCCCTCGAACAGTTTGCCGGCCGACTTGCCGCCCACTGCGATCTCGACGATACCCTGCACCTCACTGATGCTGAGGCCATAGCGGGCGAGCGCCTGGCGGTCGAGCCGGACGGTGAGGATCGGCAGGCCCGCAACCTGTTCGATCTTGACGTCGCTGGCGCCGCGGATGCCGCGGATCGCTGCCTCGACTCGTTTTGCCGTGCCTTGCAGGATGTCGAGGTCATCGCCGAAGATCTTGACGCCGACGTCGCTGCGCACGCCGGAGATCAACTCGTTGACACGGAACTGGATCGGCTGGGAGATCTCATAGGCGCTGCCGGGAATCTCGTTGGCGGCATGGTCGATGGCTTCGATCACCTCCGACTTCGGCTTGTTCGGATCGGGCCATTCGGCGCGCGGCTTCAGCATGACGTAGCCGTCGGTCTGCGCCGGCGACATCGCGTCGGTGGCGATCTCGGCGGTGCCGATACGGGTGAAGAACTCCTTCACCTCCGGAATCTGCTTGATGCGTTTCTCCAACGCCTTCTGAAGCTCAAGTGACTGCGTGAGATTGGTCCCGGGAATCCGGATCGAGGCCAGGGCGACGTCGCCTTCGTCCAGACTCGGAATGAACTCGCCACCCATCCGCGCGGCAGCGATGCCGCTTGCGACCACGATGAGCGCGGTCATGATTGCGACGGCGAGCCGGTTGTCGATGGCAAACCGGAGCAGGGGAAGATAGGCGCGCTTCGCCGCCCGCATGAACAGGTTCTCGTGCTCGGATACCTTTCCGGTGACGAAGATGGCAACCGCCGCCGGCACGAAGGTGATGGAGAACAGCACGGCAGCGCCGAGCGCCATCAGCACGGTCAGCGCCATCGGCGTGAACATCTTGCCTTCGACGCCGGTCAGCGTCAGCACGGGGAGGTACACCACCGCGATGATGAGGGTTCCGAACAGGCTCGGCTTGATCACCTCGCTCGACCCGCGCAGGATCGCACGCAGCCGCTCCGAGGTCGTCAGCAGCCCGCCTTTCTCGCGCTGGGCCGCGGCCAGCATGCGCAAGCAGTTCTCGACGATGATCACCGCGCCGTCGACGATGATGCCGAAGTCGATCGCGCCGAGACTCATCAGGTTGGCGCTGACCTTGGTCTCGACCATGCCGGTAATGGTCATGGCCATGGACAGCGGAATGACGCAGGCGGTGACCAGCGCTGCGCGGATGTTTCCGAGGATCAGGAACAACACGGCCACCACCAGCGCCGCGCCTTCCAGCAGATTGTTCCGGACCGTGCGGATGGTGGCTTCGACCAGATCGGTGCGGTCGTAGACGGTCCGCGTCACGACGCCTTCGGGCAGCGACTTGGCGATGTCCTCGAGGCGGGCTGCGACGCGGCGCGCCACGGTCCGGCTGTTCTCCCCTATCAGCAACATCGCGGTGCCGAGCACGGTTTCCTCGCCGGCCCGCGTCGCCGCGCCTGTGCGCAGATCGCGGCCTTCCGTCACCGTCGCGACATCCCTGATCCTGACGGGATTGCCGCCGCGCGAGCCGATGACGATGTCCTGGATCTCGTTGATATTGCCGACCTGGCCCGGGGAGCGAACCAGGTATTGCTCGCCGTTGCGCTCGATATAGCCGGCGCCCACATTGGCGTTGTTGGCGGCGAGCGCCGTCATGACGTCGCGAAAGCCGAGCCGGTACGCCATTAGCTTGCCGGGGTCCGGCAGCACGTGGAACTGCCGCTCGAACCCGCCGATGGTGTTGACTTCGATCACGCCCGGCACGTTGCGAAGCTGCGGCCGGATGATCCAGTCCTGCACGGTGCGCAGATCAGTCAGCGAATAGTCGTGGCCGCCTTGCGTCTTGGCGCCCGCCTTGACCTCGACGGTATACATGAAGATTTCGCCGAGCCCGGTCGAGACCGGGCCCATCGCGACCTCGACGCCGGCCGGAAGCTGGTCCTTCACCTGCTGGATGCGTTCGCCGACGAGCTGGCGGGCGAAGTAGATGTCGGTGCCGTCCTTGAAGACGACCGTCACCTGGCTCAGGCCATAGCGCGACAGCGAGCGGGTGTAATCCAGCTTCGGCAGGCCGCCCATCGCGGTCTCGACCGGGAAGGTGATGCGCTGCTCGGTCTCCAGTGGCGAATAGCCGGTCGCGCGGGTGTTGATCTGGACCTGGACGTTGGTGATGTCAGGCACGGCGTCGATCGGCAGGTGCTGGAAATTCCAGACGCCGAAGGCGAGGGCGCCGAGCGCCAGGAGCAGAACCAGCCAGCGTTGATGAACTGAGGCGGCGATGAGACGCTCAGTCATGCTCGGCCTCACCCTTGCCCATCTCCGCCTTCACGACGAAGCTGTTCTCCGCGACGTAATGCTCGCCGGCCGTAAGGCCCGCCTTGATCTCGACATGGCGCGGATCGGCATCCCCAAGCTCCACCGGCCGCGCCTCGATCTTGTCGCCGTCCTCGCGGACGAACACGATGGTCCGGTTCTCCAGCGTCTGGATCGCGCTGCGGCGCACCGCGACCGCGACGTTGCGCGCGGCGAGGATCAGCCGCGCCGTGACGAACAGGCCGGGACGCAGGCGCCCGTCCGAATTTGGCAGCACGACGCGGGCCAGCGCGGTCTGGGTTTCGCTCGAGCCGATCGGCGCCATGTAGGAGATCGTGCCCTTGATCTCGCCGCGGCCATCGTCGGGATCGATCAGCACCTCGTCATTGAGGCGGACGCGCCGCAGGTCCTGCCGGTAGATCGACAGGTCGACCCAGATGGTGGAGAGATCGGCGAGGACGAAGGCCGGCTTTTGTTCGGAGGCGTATTCGCCGAGCGAGATCTGGCGCTCGATGATGGTGCCCGCGATCGGTGCTTTCAGCTCGTAGACGGTGAGGCTCTGGTTGCTCTCGATCGCGGCGAGCAGATCGTCCTTGGCGACCTTGTCGCCAATGCGCTTCAGGATCGATTTGGCGATCCCCGGAAAGCGCGGCGTCACCTGCACCACGGCTTCCTGATTGGCGCGCAGGATGCCGTTGAAGGCGAGCGTGTCGGTCAGGGTCGCGCTCGCGGCCTCCGCCAGCACCACGCCGGCGGCGGCGAGCTTGACGTCGGAGATGCGGATGCGCTCGGCGCCGTGCTCGTCCTGCTCGACATGGTCGTTCGGTTTCTCCGGCTTCTTCTCCGCGGCATGCTCGGCTGGCGAGAGCCTGGCCGGCGCGAGCATGGAATAAGCGTAGGCGCCGAGCGCGGCGGCAACGAGGGCGACGACAAGGGTGGAGGACGTCTTCATCGTGCGCTCTCCCGCGCCAGCGTGAAGGGATTGCCGACGAGGCCTTCGATGGTCGCAACGCCTGCATGGAAATTCTGCAGCGCCTCCTGCTCCCGCAGCCGCGCCTGGGCGACGCTCGCTTGGGCGTCCAGCACTTCAAGCAAGGTGAAGCGGCCCTGGCCGTAACCTTGCGAGATCGCCTCGGACGCTTCGAGGGCCTTGGGGATCGCCGTCTCGCGCAGGACCGCGAGCTCGCGCAGTGAGCCCTGGAGCGAGTCATAGGCGCGGCCGGCGATCACGATCAGCATGTTGCGGTTGGCCTCGCGCTCGGCTTTGGTCTTGGCGAGGCTGTCCTGGGCGGAGAGGATGTTGCCCTGGTTCTGGTCGAACACGGGAATCGGCACCGAGACGGTGAAGCGCACGGCATCGTCATTGGTTTCGTTGTAATGGCGCCAGCCGGCTGCGATCCGCACGTCGGGATAGGGCTTGAGCCGTGCCAGCAGCAGCTCGGCATTGCGCTGGGCATAGACGGCGGTCCAGCGCACCAGTTGCGGATTGGCATCGATGGCGGCGACCACCGACTGGAACGTCGGCGGCCGACCGGTGGTGTCGAGCCGGCCGGAGGCCTCGCCGAATTTCGCGGCGGGATCTCCCATCAGCACCGCCAGCTCGCGCCGGGCGCTGGCCAGCGTCGCCTTGAAGCGCTCGCGGTCGGCTTTCACCAGGGCGGAGGCGACTTCGGCGCGGCCGGTCTCGGCCGGCGAGGAGGCACCGGCCTCGACGCGGCGGTGCAGCAGCGGCGTCAGGCGATCGATCGCGGCGATCTGCTCGTCGAGGATCTGGATGCGCCGCTGCGCGCCGAGCACGCTGAGGAAGGCGATCGCGGTCTCGGACAGCAGCTCCAGCCTGACGGCCTTGCGCTGGATCGCGGCGACCTCGATGCCGGCTGCGCCGGCGGCAATCCGCGCTTCCCGTTTGCCGAACAGCTCGAAAGCCTGGCTGATTTGCAGCGTAGTCTCGGCCGACCGCGTCCCGCGATATTTGCCAGAGCCGAGTGAATCGTCCTGCTCATAGGACAGCTCCGGATTGAGCAGCGCGCCCGCCTGGATGCGCTGGCCCGTGGCAATGCCAACGTCGCGCTCAGCTGCCGTCAGGCGCGGGCTCGCCTCCAGCGCGCGCGACAGGGCGCTCCGCATCGTCAAAGTCTGGGCGTAAGCCGGTGCAAGCGCCAATCCGGCGATGAGACATGCCGCCGCGCACGCGAGGCGCGCGGCCATAGCCCTGCAAAACATGAAGCCGACCTGTGAAGGATGAACCTAATGGGCGCGGGGCGCCCGACCAATCCGTTCAGGCAATGTGTTTGGGAGGCGGCGAGTCGGTATCGGGAGTAATTCCGGCGAGCCGGGGTCCACGCTGCGGGCGCGATGCAGACACGAGCGCGACCGATGCGGCGGACAGCGCCGGCTGCGCCACCGTCACCGAGAAGCAGCCATGGCAATGGTGTCCGCCGATCACCTTGTGGTCGCCGTGGCCTGCGGAGCCATCGAGAATCGAAGCGATTTCCGAGCCGCCGGACGGGCTGGTCACATCGATGTCATGAGTGCCGTGGAGGGCGCCGGACAGCAGGTACATGATCGTGACAAACACAGCCACGAGCCCACGCCAATTGCGCGTGTGCCTGAGTCTGAGGGGCCGGCGGTTCAAGATCACGAATTTACTCATCTTGTCGATCAGGCTGGCCTACCACAGCGATGGGAACAGTGTCGACCCGCAACAATGTTACGTATGGGGAACTTGATCTCGCGGAGCGGGCCCCGTGATTGTCCGGCGCGTGCAACCGCTCTATACTGTGAGCATGGCTGATGCATGCTGCTCACCGCCGCCGCTCAATTTCGATCGCCATCGCGACAACAAGGCGTATCGTCGCGTGCTTTGGGCTGTGCTCGCCATCAATGCCGTCATGTTCCTGGCCGAGATCGGCGCGGGCCTTGCTGCGGGATCGGCGTCGCTCCAGGCTGACGCGCTCGATTTTCTTGGAGACGCCGCGAACTACGCCATCAGCCTTCTGGTGGTCGGCATGGCGCTGCGCTATCGTGCCGCCGCAGCGCTCGCAAAGGCGCTGACGATGGGTGCCTTTGGCCTGTGGGTCGTCGGCACGGTGGTCTGGCACGCAGCCCATGGCACGCTGCCGAACGCTTTCACCATGGGGATGGTTGGCGTCGCGGCGCTTGCCGCGAACGTCGCCTCCTTCGGGCTGCTGTGGGCCCATCGCAAGGGCGACTCCAATATGCGCTCCGCTTGGATATGCACCCGCAATGACGTGCTCGGAAATATCGCCGTGTTGTCGGCCGCCCTCGGCGTGTTCGGGACCGGTGCGGGCTGGCCCGATATCATCGTGGCCGCAATCATGGCCGGCCTCGCGCTTCAGGGAGCGGTTGTCGTGGTACGGCACTCCCGCATGGAGCTGAAGGTTGCTCCGGCCTAATAACAAAACCTTGGTGGCGGCCAGATGGCGACCAGCCACGAACTCAGCAGTGATCTTCTATCGCTTTGGAGATTTCGTTCGGCGCGGCGAAAATCACGTCCGCCCGGTCACCCATCATGCCGGCCGATACGATAGCAGGCGCGCCGCTCTGCGGCCCGTCTTCGCTGGAATCTGTTTTCAGCCGCAGATTGCGTTCCCAGAAGGGGCGCGTCTTGCCGTCGGCCGTTGTCACCCGATAGGTGTCCCGACAGTGGGTAATGCCGGTGACGCGCTGCGCGGGATTCAGCTTCTTCAGATTGGGGGCGCGGCCGCTACCCATCATCCCTCCCATCATGCCACTCCCATTCATGCGGTTTTCGGCCGTTCGCTCCGGCGCGGCCCCCGGCCTGGTGGACTCTTTAAGGAACGCCAACAGATCCGCGCGAACGCGTGAGTCCTTGATACCCTCGAACGGCATCTCGTTATCAGGCACCATGCGCGCAGGATCGGTTAACCAGGCGTCCAGCGAGCGGTCATCCCAAATGATCCCGGAGGCTTTGAGCGCGTCGGAGTAGCGCTCGAAACTCGGCAAGCTTGCGGCCTTCCTCCCCCAGAGATTTGCAAGACTTGGCCCCGTCATGTTGCGGTCGGGCTCGAGCGAGTGACATGCCGCACAGACGCGAAAATCGCGTTCGCCCCGAGCCACGCTGTCCTGCTGCGCGCCGGCCGGCGACGAGACAAGGACGGCCGCGAATGCCACGAAGAGAAGGCGATCCATGTTCAATCTCCCCGATTTGAGAAGAAGAGATACTAGATCAGCGCTGCCGCCCCGAGCGCGAGCACGACGATGACCAGAACCGCGATCAGCCCCATGCCGCCCATCATTCCCGACATCGTGTCCTGCATCATGGCTCACCTCATTCGGCTGGCTCCTGGATTCGCGACTTTGCAACGGTCGCCTTCGATTTTCCCGGAGGTTCTGGTTTGCCCGCAGAAGGCAAATGGAAGCCCTTCACGATGCCGAAGATCGCGGGGATCACGATCAACGTCAGCAGGGTCGAGGAGATCATGCCGCCGATCATGGGCACAGCTATGCGCTGCATGATCTCCGAGCCGGTGCCGGTGCTCCACATGATCGGCAGCAGGCCGGCCATGATCGCGACCACCGTCATCATCTTCGGGCGGACGCGCTCGACGGCGCCCTCCATGATGGCCTCGCGAAGGTCTATCCGGCTCAATGTCCAACCCTCGGCGGCGCGGCGCTCCTTGATCTCCGCAAGCGCTTGATTGAGGTAGATCAGCATCACCACGCCGGTCTCGGCGGCTACGCCGGCGAGCGCGATGAAGCCCACGGCCACGGCGACGGAGAGGTTGAACCCGAGCCACCACATCAGCCAGAGCCCGCCGACCAGCGCGAATGGCAGCGACAGCATCACGATCATTGTGTCCATGACCGACCGGAAATTGAGGTACAGCAACAGGAAGATGATGAGGAGCGTGGCCGGCACGACGATTTTCAGACGGGCCATGGCCCGCTCGAGATATTCGTACTGGCCGCTCCAAACCACGTAGTAGCCGGGCGGAAACTGGATGCTGGCCTGGACGACGCGCTGCGCCTCCGCGACGTAGCCGCCGAGATCGCGGTCGCGGATGTCGACGTAGATGTAAGTGGCGAGCTGTGCGTTCTCCGTCCGGATCGATGTCGGGCCGCGCGCGAGTTGGACGGTCGCGACTTCCGCGAGCGGGACGGCGCCGCCGGCCGGCATGGGAACGAGGATGTCGCTTGCGATCTTCTTCGGATTGTCCCGAAGGTCGCGGGGATAGCGCATATTGACCGTGAAGCGCTGCCGGCCCTCGACGGTGGTCGTGATCGCCTGACCGCCGAGTGCGGTCGCGATGGTGTCCTGGACGTCCTGGACCATGATCCCGTAACGCGCCAGCGCCGAGCGATCGGGCGCGATTTCCAGATAGTAGCCGCCGATGCTCCGCTCAGCGTAGGCGGACGAAGTCCCCGGCACCGCCCGCAGCACCTGCTCAATCTGCTTCGCGAGCTTGTCGATCTCGACGAGCTCGGTGCCGATGACCTTGACGCCGACGGGCGTCCGGATGCCGGTCGAGAGCATGTCGATGCGCGCCTTAACAGGCATGGTCCACGCGTTCGACACGCCTGGGAATTGCAGCGCCTTGTCCATTTCGGCGATCAGCCCGTCGATGGTGAGGCCTGGCCGCCACTGTCCCTTCGGCTTCAGGTTGACCACGGTCTCGAACATCTCGGTCGGCGCCGGGTCGGTCGACGTGGACGCGCGCCCCGCCTTGCCGTAGACGGACGCCACTTCCGGAAACGACTTGATGATGCGATCCTGCGTCTGCATCAGTTCGGCCGCCTTGGTGACCGAGATGCCGGGCAGCGTCGTCGGCATGTAGAGCAGCGTGCCCTCGTTGAGATTCGGCATGAATTCGGTTCCGAGCTGGCGCGCCGGCCAAATCGTCACCGTGAGCACGGCGAGCGCGAGCAGAATAACCAATGTCTTTGCGCGCAGCACGCCCTTGATGACCGGTCGGTAGATCCAGATCAGGAAGCGGTTGATCGGATTCCTGTGCTCCGGAACGATCCGCCCGCGGACGAAGATCACCATCAGCGCCGGGACCAATGTCACCGAGAGCAGCGCCGCCGCGGCCATCGCAAAGGTCTTGGTGAAGGCGAGCGGGCTGAACAGCCGTCCCTCTTGCGATTCCAGCGTGAAGATCGGCATGAACGACACGGTGATGATGAGCAGGCTGAAGAACAGCGCCGGCCCGACCTCGGAGGCGGAATCGATCAGGATCGCGATCCGCGAGCGGCCGGGCTCGGCGCGCTCCAGGTGCTTGTGGGCGTTCTCGATCATGACGATGGCGGCATCGACCATGGCACCGATTGCGATCGCAATGCCGCCGAGACTCATGATGTTGGAGCCAATTCCGAGCAGCTTCATGGCACCAAAGGCCATCAGAACGCCCACGGGAAGCATCAGGATCGCGACGAGCGCGCTGCGGACGTGCAGCAGGAACACGATGCAAACCAGCGCGACGACGGCGCTTTCTTCGACCAGCGTGTGCTTGAGCGTGTCGATGGCGGCATAGATCAGGTTCGACCGGTCATAGACCGGCACGATCTCGACTGATTTGGGCAGGCTGGTTGCGATCTCCCTGAAGCGCTTCTTGACGTTCTCGATGACGTCGAGCGCGTTCATGCCGAAGCGCTGGAGGACGATGCCACTGGCGACTTCCCCCTCGCCGTTGAGTTCGGTGATGCCGCGCCGCTCGTCCGGTCCCAGTTCGACCCTGGAGACGTCCCGTAGCAGCACCGGCGTGCCCTTGTCGGTCTTGAGGACGATGTTGCCGAGATCGTCGATACTCTTCAGGTAACCCTTTCCGCGGATGACGTACTCGAACTCCGACAGCTCGACGGTACGCCCGCCGACGTCGGTATTGCTGGCACGGATCGCGTCCCGGATCTTCTGCATCGTGATGCCGAGATCGCGCATCCGCTGCGCGTCGAGGACGACGTTGTACTGCTTGACGAAGCCGCCGACGCTCGCAACCTCCGCGACGCCCTCGGCCTTGGCGAGCGCGAATTTGAGATTCCAGTCCTGGATGGTGCGCGTGTCCGCGAGGTTCAGTTCCTTGGACATCACGGCGTACTGGTAGACCCAGCCGACGCCGGTTGCGTCCGGACCGATGGTCGGCGTCACTCCTGCCGGCAGCCGTGAGGTGGCGGCGTTGAGGAATTCGAGGACCCGCGAGCGGGCCCAGTAGATGTCGGTGCCGTCCTCGAAGATCACGTAGACGAAGGAAACACCGAAGAAGGAGAAGCCGCGTACGACCTTGGATTTCGGCACCGTGAGCATGGCGGTGGCCAATGGATAAGTGACCTGGTCCTCGATCACCTGCGGCGCCTGCCCCGAATACTCGGTATAGACGATGACCTGCGTGTCGGAGAGGTCTGGAATCGCGTCCAGCGGCAGATGGACGAGCGCGTAGATTCCGGCGGCAGCCGCGAAGCCGGTGCCGAACAGCACCAGCAGCAGGTTGCGCGCCGACCAGGCGATCACGCGGGCGATCATGGGCGCGCTCCCATCGTGCCTGCCGCTGGGGCGGGTTGCGCACCCTCGGGCGCGGCAAACCCCTTCAGCGCGGCCTTCAGGTTGCTCTCGGCGTCGATCAGGAAATTGGCCGAGGTGACGACGGCCTCGCCCTCCGACACGCCCTGGGTAACTTCGACGAGTCCGCCGCCGCGACGGCCGAGCTTCACTTCATGCGGCTCGAAGCGGCCCTCCCCCTTGTCGACCAGGACGGCCTGGCGGCTTCCGCTGTCGAGCACGGCGCTCTCCGCCACCGCCAGCACCGGTCCCGGCGTGCCGGCCTCGATCTCGGCATCGACATACATCTCGGGCCGCAGCACTTCGTCGGGATTGGGCACCTCGATCCGGATTCGCGCGGTGCGCGTCGCGGCGTTGAGATGGGGATAGATCAGCGCCACCGTCCCGGCGAAGCTCTGGCCGGCGAGCGCCCGCGGCCGGATGGTCACCTTCGTGCCGACGGCGACCTGCGGCAGATCGCGCTCCGCCACATCGATGAGCACCCAGAGCAGGCGGTGGTCGGCGATCCTGAACAGCACGTCCCCGGGCCCCGCGCGCATGCCGGGCACGACGTTGCGCTCGAGGATCTCGCCGTCCTGCGGCGCGAGCCACGGAATCGAGAGTGAGATTTCCCGGGTGCGTTCGAGCTCCTTGACGGCGGGCTCCGGCGTGGCGAGATTCTCCAGCCGCCGCCGCGCACCCTTCAGCTCCTTGCCGGTGGCGCCGGCATTGATCGCGGAGAGATATTCCGCGGCGGCGCTCGACAGCGCCGGGCTGTACACGTTCAGCAGCGGTTGCCCCTTGTGAACGTGATCGCCGGTCGTGACGTTGGCGACGCTCTCGACGAAACCCTCGAAGCGCAGCGCGACCACCGAAACGCGTCGCTCGTCCTCCTGGACGGTCCCTGGCGCGCGGATCAGGGTCGTGACGGGCCGCCTCACGACCGGCTCGGACTTGGCGCCCGTGCGCTGAATCTTGCCGGGCGACAGCTTCACCGAACCGTCGTCGCTGTCCTCGCCTTCGTAGACGGGAATGTAATCCATCCCCATCGAGTCCTTCTTCGGCACTGGCGAGGTGTCCGGCAGGCCCATCGGGTTGCGGTAGTATTTGATCTTGCGATCGCCCTTGGCGTCAGCAGTTACAACCCTGGGCGATTCGTCGGGCTCGTCGAAGCTGATGTCCTCGTTCGCCCGCACGGCACGATAGCCGCGGCCGTCGGCCGTCTTCTTCGGGGTGAGCGAGTAGAACGGCCTGCCGTCCGGATCCCGGAAATAGATCGGTGCGCCCGTGTCCGCCGCATGCGCGGCGAAAGTCAGCGAGCTTGACTCCGAATGAGGCTGCATGGCGCGGCCGCCAATCAGCGCGACAGCGGCCGCCGCGAAAATCGCAGCGGCACGGCCAGTAACGGCGAGCCGGGTCATTTCTCGGCCGTGACGACGAGCTTGTTTTCGACCGTGCCGGTCTCGCCCTGCACCTTGGCGCCCAGCGAGAGCTGCCAACGTCCGGCCATGCTGAAATTGGCCTTGAAGCGATAGGTCCCGGGTTCGGTGCCCGGCAGCGGCGTGAGCTTAGTGACCATCTCCTGCATGCCGTCAGGCGCCATGTCGAGCCGAGTGGCGAAGATCACCGCATCGGGTATCGCCTTGCCGCTGGTCTTGTCGACCAGCCGCACGGTTACGATGCGATCGGCCCCGGTCTTGATGGTCGGTTGAACCAGTTGGAATTCGTAGTTCTTGATCTCGGCGTGAGCGCTCCCCGTGAGCACAGCACCGATCAGCGCGGCCAGAGCGGTGCGCGCGAGCTTGGGCGTCGTCATGATTTATAGTTCCTCGATGGGTCTGATGGAGCCGCCGGAGCTGCACGCGGCGAGCCGGGATGCAGCCAAGCGGCAGGCAATCGCGCGCGCCGATGTCGGCGCGCACGATCATCAGGCGCGTCAGCGCCCAATCAGGCCCGGGTTCGAGGAGGATGGTCGGGTGGCTTGGCGGCGAGCCCGTCGCGCAGGCGGTCATTGCGCGGCGCGAGCGCGCTCCTCTGTGGCTGCCGCTCGATCAAAGTGCTCGCTCCGAACGGAGCGGAGAGCGACAGGCTCAGCATGCACAATGCGACGAACGGACAGGAATCGCAGGCCTTGCTCTTGGTCTGATCCGGGCAGCAGGGCATGTCTTCGGACATGCCTTGCGTGTCGTCTGACATTGCGGGCATGCTGCCAACAGCACCGGATACCGGCATGGCGGATGCAGGCGTCGCCAGCGGCGCGAGCACGAGCCCGGCCGCGACCAGCAGCATCACCACAGCGTTGGCGAACGGTTTCACGAACATGCCCCATTGTCGCACGGCGGAGCGGAACCTGCAAACCGGCCGGGCATCACGACTTGGCCATTCGTTTGCGTACCTTGTGCAAAAGGAGCTCCCGCAATCAGGCATTAACCAGCGCGGAGCGCTCCGTTGCCGCGACGAGATCGTTCGGTGGCCAGCAGATCGCAAAGAAAGTCGCGGCTCGACCGTGATGGTGGAAACGGGAATGGCCTTTTTCCGGAATGCATTTGCCTGATGCAGTCACGCTGTTCTGCGGTCCACGCGGCGCTCCCGATCCGGAAGGTTCCGGCCGACACATTTCATCATCCGCCCTCGGCGTGGTTAACATATGACAGCAAGACTTGGGAGGCGGCCCTAAGCGCAAAGGCCCCAGCCCGGGACTGACCGGCTGGGGCCTCATGTGCTCACAATCTTCATCCTTGGGACTCGGGCAGACAATCCGCATCTCGCCGATGCGTTCCATGGCAGATGCCAAATTTGGAACGTTCCTCATTCCTTGTGATTACCGAGCAGAGGTATCTGAGGAGGAAGGGACCATGGACGGACTGATTTATCTCATCGGCTTGATCGTCGTGATCATGGCGATCCTGTCGTTCTTCGGCCTGCGCTGAGAGAACGGCAATGGCTATTGAAACTCTCGTACGGGAAGACGTCATGGAGGGCGGCGTGGCTACAGCCGACGAACGCCGGACCATCCAATGGAGCTCGGTACTTGCAGGCTCTCTCGCCGCCAGCGCAATGTCGTTCATCCTGATCGGCTTTGGCGTCGCGGTCGGCCTGGGTGTCAGCTCGGCCTCGCCGACGTGGCGGGATGCCTCAGCGGCGCTTGCGTTGCTGTCCGGCCTGTATCTAATCATCCAGGCGATCGTCAGTTTTGGGTTCGGCGGTTACATCGCCGGCCGGACCGCGCGACCGGCGCCGGCACTTGCAACGATCGAGGATGATCGCGAGCGGCGGGACGGGCTGCATGGCCTGACGTCGTGGGCTCTCGCGGTGCTTCTCGGCGCCGCGCTGCTCGCGCTGCTCGGTGCAGCTGCGATCGACCGTTCGCCGACGCGCAGCTCGGCCAGCAACACTTCGGCCGCCGAACCGCTGTTGAGCTATGAGCTCGACAAGCTGTTCCGCGCGCCGCGGCGCCCGCCCAACACCGATCTGCGGGAACCCCGCGCCGAAGCAGGACGCATCCTGATGACGTCATCGAGCCACAGCGGTGTCAGCACCGATGATCGAAACTATCTCGTGCAGCAGGTGGCCGCGCTGACGGGTCTCGCAGCGCCGGACGCCGAACGACGGGTCGATGCTTCGATCGCGGATGCCAGGACAGCCATCAACCGCGCGCGGCGCAACTCGATTATCGTTGCGTTCTCGGTTGCGGCCGCGACCCTGATCGGGGCCGCAGTGGCCTGGGCCGCAGCGGTCGCCGGCGGGCGACATCGTGACGGAGAACCGCTGCCGAAGTGGATGGCGAGTGCCAACCGGTTCCATCGCAACCCGCGCGCGATGCCGGTGCCCTGATCCCAAAGCAAATGGCCGGGGATAAAGCCCGGCCATTTCCGCATGCACAACGATAAGAGGCGCTAGGCCCGTTCTTCCCAGATCATCGCGAGATGCACGATGGTCTGCACCGCCTTCTCCATATCCTGCCGGCTGACCCATTCGAGCCGCGAATGAAACGCGTGCTCGCCGGCGAAGATGTTGGGGCAGGGCAGGCCCATGAAGGACAGGCGCGAGCCGTCGGTGCCGCCGCGGATCGCGGTGCGCATCGGGCGCAAACCGGCGCGGCGGATCGCTTCGATGGCGTATTCGAGGACGTGGGGGTGACGGTCGATCACCTGCTTCATGTTGCGATACTGCTCGCGCACCTCGAATTTGTAGGTCGAGCGCGGATAGTCCTTCATCACGTCCTTGACGATGTTCTCGAGCAGGACCTCCTTCTCCTTCAGCCCATCCTCGTTGAAGTCGCGGACGATGAAGGAGAGCGTCGCCTGTTCCAGCGCGCCCTCGATGCCGACCGGGTGCAGAAAGCCCTGCTTGCCTGAGGTCGTCTCCGGCGAGCAGCCTTCCTTGGGCAGGCGCTCGACGATGGCGGCGGCGATCTTGATCGCGTGCTCCATCTTGCCCTTGGCATAGCCGGGATGGGCGCTGACGCCGTTGATAGTGATTGTGGCCCCATCGGCCGAGAAAGTCTCGTCCTCGACGCAGCCGGCGCTCTCGCCGTCCATGGTGTAGCCGAAATCGGCGCCGAGCTTCTTCAAATCGACATTGTCGACGCCGCGGCCGATCTCTTCATCTGGCGTGAACAGGATCTTGATGGTGCCGTGCTTCACATCCGGATTATTGATGAAAAAATGCGCGGCATCCATGATCTCGGCGACGCCGGCCTTGTTGTCGGCGCCTAACAACGTGGTGCCGTCGGTCGTGATGATGTCGTTGCCGATCTGGTTCTTCAGCGCAGGGTGCTCGGCGAAGCGGATCACTTGGCTGGTGTCGCCGGGCAGCACGATGTCGCCGCCGCGATAGTTCTTCACCACCTGCGGCTTGACGTCCTTGCCGGTGACGTCGGGCGAGGTGTCCATGTGCGAGCAGAAACAGATCACCGGCACCTTCTTAGGTGTGTTGGCCGGGATCGTTGCATAGACATAGCCGAACTCGTCGAGATGCGCGTCCGCAACGCCCATGGCTTTGAGCTCGGCGGCGAGCACGCGGCCGAGATCCTTCTGCTTCTCGGTCGAAGGCGAGGCCGCCGATTCCGGATCGGACTGGGTGTCGATGGTGACGTAGCGCAGGAAGCGCTCGGTCACGGTATGCGAAAAGGTGAGGGGGGACATTTCTGCTCAAACCGCCGGGTCAGGGGGAAGCTGGCGGTATACCAGAAAAGCGGGCTGCGTTGCGGACAGAACGATGTCGGGTCGGGCGTCACGAAGCGTAATTGCTAGATCGCCTCTTTTAGTTCCTTGACGGGGCGGAACGCGACCTTCCTGCTGGCCTTGATGTGGATCGGCTCGCCAGTGGCGGGATTGCGGCCGGTGCGGGCGGCGCGCTTGCGGACCTGGAGAATGCCGAGGCCGACGATCCGGACGCGGTCGCCCTTCTTCAGGTGCTTGGTGATCAGGTCGACCATGTCGGTCAGGACGGCCTCGGCGCGCTTTTTCGACAGGTCCTGGCTTTCCGCAATGTCAGCAGCGAGGTGCTTGAGCGTAATGGTGGCGGGAGCGGCTGCCTTCTTCGCCATGTCTGACCTCCTCGTTCTGGCCGGTGGCTCGGGGACACCCCTGAACCCCGCAAGTTCTTGGAGGCGTAGACGATTCGGGCGCGGCCTGACTATGCCGGCTCGAATGTCGTCCATGGCTTGCGCCGATGCGACAGCGTCGAGAAGTTCAGGCTAAGACTATGAAGGGATTGCCAAAATGGCGCGAGAGACGGGGCTCGAACCCGCGACCTCCGGCGTGACAGGCCGGCGCTCTAACCAACTGAGCTACTCCCGCGTGGCGCGCTGAACGCGTGCGGAACGTGGGGGGACTTAAAGGGGGGACATGGTGAAGTCAAGGACGTTGCGCTCCGCCGGTGCATCTCGGTTAAGCATTGCTCTGGAAAACGAAAATGGCCGCCCGGCGGCGGCCATTGGTCAGCCCGGTCGAGTGCGTCTCAGCGAATCTGCGACGCGCCTGCGCTGGTCACCACCACCGGCTTGCCGGCCTTGATGATTTGGGTGGACTGGGCGGTCTGGCTGTAATCGGCAGGGGTGCGGGCTGCAATCCCGAAGCCGGCCACCGCAATGCCGGCAACCAGCGCCACCACCACGATCTTCAGGTGGGTCGCACGATCAGCAGAGTGAATTGAGTGGTTCATATGAGCCTCCCGACGGACTTTGCCGTCGTCTATGGGCTCCTCTTCTAGGCACTCTCTGTTTCCGGATGGTTTCGCGGGTTCCGCAAAATGGTTTCATCTCCCCGCGCGCATGATGCGATCGTCGGCGCGCAGCAACGCAATCGGCGCCTGCTGGATCATTTGAGCGAAGCGATCCCACACACTGCTGCGGCAGATTGGGCAGCTCACGGCGACCGCCGCCGAGATGCTCGCGAACGAGAAGAATTCGCGTTCAGATCTCCGGTTCTGAAGATATTGAAGTGCTTCTAAGAATTTTTCTAAGAAGCTTTCAATTAGGCAATTCGCGCGCCCTCCCATAAGCGTCCCCCTAAGCGCATGTCGCCGCGGGGACTGGCGGCATGATGCATCAAAACATGCAGCTTTGGGGTGGCGCGTTGAACAGTCTTGGAATGCTGCGGTCGGCCGTGTTGGCGACCGCATCCGCTTGGGTCTTGGTGCCGCAGGCATCGCTCGCACAAGCATCGGCGCAGAGTGGCGCGCAGAACATTCCGTCGGTGACGGTCACGGCGCCTGAAGCGCGCCGCCGCGCCGCGGCGACCCCTCAGCGTCGTGTGCCGCGCTCGTCGGTGCAGACCGCCAACAGGAATAAGCCGCAGCCGCAGCGCAATGTCGGCGTGGTCGAAACGCCGCTCGGTCCGGTGAACGGCTACGTCGCCGGCCGCAGCTCGTCGGGCACCAAGACCAACACGCCGATCATAGAGACGCCGCAATCGGTCTCCGTGATCGGTGCCGAGCAGATCCGCGACCAGAAGATCGTCAGCAAGTTCGACGAGGTGCTGCGTTACACGCCCGGCGTGATCGGCGGCACCTACGGCGCCGATTTCCGCAACGACTGGTTCTTGATCCGCGGCTTCCCGGCGCAGAACGAGTCACTGTTCCTCGATGGCCTGCAGCTCTTCTACACCTCCTATGCGAGCTGGAAGCTGCAACCATTCAACCTCGAGCGCGTCGAGGTGCTGCGCGGGCCGTCCGGCATCCTGTACGGCGGCTCGGCGCCGGGCGGTCTCGTCAACGCGGTGAGCAAGCTGCCGCTCGCCGAGCCGGTGCGCTATCTCGAGGCCGGCATCAACAATTACGGCAACGCCTATACGGCGTTTGACTTCGGCGGCGTGGTCCCGCAGTCCGGCAACGGGCAAATGTTCTACCGGTTTGTCGGCCAGGTGCAGGGCGGCGGCACTCAGACCGACTATGTCTACGACAACAATTTCTTCTTCGCTCCGTCGGTGACCTGGCGGCCGGACGCCGACACCAAGCTCACCGTCTACGCCACGGCTGCGCACAACAACACCAGGGCGGAGAACTTCCTGCCCTATGTCGGCACCGTCACCAATGCGCCGTTCGGCCGCATTCCTACCAGCCTGTTCGTCGGCGACCCCCGCGCCGACCAGTTTCGCCGCGAGCAGGAGACGCTCGGCTACCAGTTCGCGAAGAACATCACGGACAGCCTGGACTTCCGCCAGAACGCGCGCTTCGGACATGTCGACGTCTTCTACACCGGCCTCTACGGGCTGGGCTACGCGACGACGCCGGCGGCCGCCGACATCATGCGCGGCAATTTCTACGCCCGCGGGGTCGCCAATCAATTAAACCTCGACAACCAGCTCGAGTACCGCTTTGCCACCGGCGCGCTGCAGCACACCGCGCTGCTCGGCGTCGACCTCAAGCATTACGCCCTCGACGACCGGCAGGGCTTTGGCGCGGGGACCAATCTTAACGTGCTCAATCCGGTCTACGGCGTCAACGCGCCGTTCAACGGAGCGCTGTATCGGGACGCCTATCTCACTCAGGGCATGGCGGCGGTTTATCTCCAGGATCAGGTCAAGCTCGATCGGCTAACGGTGGTGCTGTCCGGCCGTCAGGACTGGGTTGATCTCGTCAACCACAACCGGCTCGGCCCCGATCAAAGCCGCGCAGACAGCAAGTTCTCCGGCCGCGTCGGCGCGATCTACAATCTCGACTTTGGCGTCGCGCCGTATGCCTCCTACATGACGGGCTACAATCCGATTATCGGCATCAATGCGGCCGGACGGCTGCAGTTGCCGGAAACATCGGAGCAGACCGAGGTCGGCGTGAAGTACGAGCCGATCGGGCTCAACGCACGGTTCAGCGTCGCGTGGTTCGATCTGAAGCGCAAGAATGCGCTGACCACCGATCCAAACAATCCGCTGTTCCAGACCCAGAACGGCGAGGTCACCTCGCGTGGCGTCGAGCTCGAGGCGGTGGCGAACATCACGCCGGATTTCAAGCTGGTGGCGAGCTACACCAATTACGAACTGTTCGTGAGCCAGGACCTCAATTCCGCGCTGATCGGCACGGTTCCGACCAACACTCCCCGGGAGTTCGCCTCGGTCTGGACCGATTATACCTTCAGCGAGGGCCCGCTGCGGGGCTTTGGCCTTGGCGGCGGCGTGCGCTACGTCGGCTCGTCTTTTGCCGACACCGCGAACACCGCGCTCGTTCCGTCCTTCGTGCTGGGCGATGTCGCCGTGCACTACGAGTGGGACAACCACTGGCGCGCGGCGCTCAACGTCGTGAACGTGACGGACAAGATCTACGTCGCGAGCTGCGCGGTCGTCACCTCATGCTACTATGGCGACCGTCGCCGCATCACCGCGAGCCTCGCCTACAAATGGTGATGGCGGGCGAGCGGAGAGCATCGTGAAGGCGCGAACGGTCAGGCTCTGGTCCGCGGTCCACGCCTGGACGTGCTCACGATCCTCGTGATCGGCAGCGGCCTGTGGCTGGCACGGTGGCGGAAGCGGGCGGCCGCCCGCGCCGAAGCATTCGCCAGACGAGCCCCGGTCCCGTCGTGATGCATGGCTGGTCCGATCGTTCGCACCTGTGGATTCGTGCCTTTGCTGCACCTATCCTGCTCGGGGCCGCCGCCATCGCCGACTTGCTGGCGGCGCTGCTCTGGGGCAGGGTTGGCCAAAATGTCGCCTGGGGGCAGTGGGAGCGCCTGTCCTGGTTGTAATCTGGACTTTGCTGCGTCTCAGCCTAGATTAAGGTGCGCCTTCCCAATAGTGGACGTCACGGCCGAGCGCGCCTGGACCGATCGGGGATCGCCCTTGCTGGGTCAGCTGATCTGCTCCATACCAGCGCGGGGTGATTCCGGGATTTCCACCGTTCTGGGAGCGGCAAAGGGCCTGAAAAGAGCGTGTCTTGCGCCCATTGGTGCACTGCGCTAAGGCTCAGAATAATTCCAAATCGGACGAATCCGTGGCTGTCCCGAGGCTGCGGGAAAAAGGGCTCGTCATGAGCGGCATTCTACAGAACTATCTTCCACTCGTCGTCTTTATAGGGGTAGCGGGCCTCATCGGCCTCGTGCTGCTGATCGCGCCCTTCATCGTGGCGTTTCAGCAGCCGGACCCGGAAAAGCTGTCGGCGTATGAGTGCGGTTTCAACGCCTTCGACGACGCCCGCATGAAGTTCGACGTCCGCTTCTATCTAGTCGCCATCCTCTTCATCATCTTCGACCTCGAGGTGGCGTTCCTGTTTCCCTGGGCGGTGGCGTTCGGCAAGCTTGGCGCGACCGGCTTCTGGTCCATGGTGGTGTTCCTGGCCGTGCTGACGGTCGGGTTCGCCTATGAATGGAAGAAGGGAGCACTCGAATGGGATTGAACCCTACATCGTCCACGGGTCCGGTTGTTGCGCCGGCCCCCAAGGGCATCCTGGATCCATCGACCGGCAAGCCGGTCGGCGCCAATGATCCGTTCTTCCTCGAGGTCAATTCCGAGCTGTCTGACAAGGGCTTCTTCGTGGCCGCGACCGACGACCTCATCACTTGGGCGCGCACCGGCTCCTTGATGTGGATGACCTTCGGTCTCGCCTGCTGCGCGGTCGAGATGATGCAGATGTCGATGCCGCGCTACGACGTCGAGCGCTTCGGCTTCGCGCCGCGTGCTTCGCCGCGCCAGTCCGACGTGATGATCGTCGCCGGCACCCTGACCAACAAGATGGCCCCGGCGCTGCGCAAGGTCTACGACCAGATGCCAGAGCCGCGCTACGTCATCTCGATGGGCTCCTGCGCCAACGGCGGGGGCTACTACCACTATTCCTACTCGGTCGTGCGCGGCTGCGACCGCATCGTGCCGATCGACATCTACGTGCCGGGCTGCCCGCCCACGGCGGAGGCGCTGCTCTACGGCGTGCTGCTGCTTCAAAAGAAGATTCGCCGCACCGGCACCATCGAACGCTAAGGTTTTACGTCATGGACGACGCCAAGCTCGACGCCCTGGGGCAGACGATCGTTAGCGCGCTGCCGGGCGCCGCCACCGGTCACGCGGTGGCCTTCAACCAGCTCACGGTGGACGTCGACGCCAGCAAGATTGTCGAGGTGGTCAAGTACCTCCGTGACGATCCGAACTGCCGCTTCGTCAACTTCACCGACATCACGGCGGTGGACTATCCGGATCGCGAGAAGCGCTTCGACGTGATCTATCACTTGCTGTCGCCGACGCTGAACGCGCGGATCCGGCTCAGGGCCCAGGCCGACGAGACCACCCAGGTGCCCTCGCTGATCGATGTGTTCCCTGGCGCGGACTGGTTCGAGCGTGAGGCCTATGACCTCTACGGCGTGATCTTCGTCGGCCATCCCGATATGCGCCGCATCCTCACCGATTACGGTTTCGAGGGGCATCCGCTGCGCAAGGATTTCCCGCTCACCGGCTTCGTCGAGGTCCGCTACGACGACCAGGAGAAGCGGGTGGTCTACGAGCCTGTCAGGCTCAACCAAGAATTCCGCAAGTTCGATTTTCTCTCGCCGTGGGAAGGGGCGGACTATCCGGTCCTTCCGGGCGATGAAAAGGCGAAGCAGTGAGTTGCGAATAGCGAGTGGCGAATAGGGATGTTAATTGAGCGACCAGTCCATCAGTTCGTATCGGGACCTGAGAGTGTGGCAGGATGCCATGTCTCTGGCGGAGGCCTGCTATCGATTGGCGGCTCACTTCCCTCGCGACGAGCTGTTCGGCCTGACCTCGCAGATCAGACGGGCGGCGGCGTCCATTCCGGCAAACGTGGCGGAAGGACACGGGCGCAAAAACACCGGCAGCTTCGTGCAATCGCTGCGAATTTCGCAGGGATCGCTGAAGGAGTTGGAAACTCATCTGCTCTTGGCGGAGCGTGTCGGGATTTTGGCCGCATCCGATCTGGAGCGCGTCTTGGGTCGATGCGAGAGCTTGGGCAAAATGCTCCGCGCGTTGATACGTTCTCTGCAGGACAAGTCCACGAAATGACCATTCGCCATTCGCCATTCGCTATTCGCTTCGCAGCAGGAGCTGCGCCATGAACGAGCAACCGCAAAATCTCCGCAACTTCACCATCAATTTTGGACCGCAGCATCCCGCGGCCCATGGCGTGTTGCGTCTTGTGCTCGAATTGGACGGCGAAGTTGTCGAACGCGTCGATCCCCATATCGGCCTTCTTCACCGCGGCACCGAGAAGCTGATCGAGCAGAAGACCTATCTGCAGGCGATCCCTTATTTTGACCGGCTCGACTACGTCGCGCCGATGAACCAGGAGCACGCGTTCTGCCTCGCTGCCGAAAAGCTGCTCGGCATCGAGGTTCCGCGCCGCGGCCAGCTGATCCGCGTGCTCTATTGCGAGATCGGCCGCATCCTGTCGCATCTGCTCAACGTCACCACGCAGGCCATGGACGTCGGCGCGCTGACCCCGCCACTGTGGGGTTTCGAAGAGCGCGAGAAGCTGATGGTGTTCTACGAGCGCGCTTCGGGCAGCCGCATGCATGCCGCCTATTTCCGCGTCGGCGGCGTGCACCAGGACCTGCCGCAGAAGCTGGTCGACGACATCGAGGCCTGGTGCGATCCGTTCCTGAAAGTGGTGGACGACCTCGATCGCCTGCTCACCGCCAACCGCATCTTCAAGCAGCGCAACGTCGACATCGGCGTCGTGCCGCTCAAGGAAGCCTGGGAGTGGGGCTTTTCGGGCGTGATGGTGCGCGGCTCGGGCGCGGCCTGGGACCTGCGCAAGTCGCAGCCCTATGAATGCTACGCCGAGATGGATTTCGACATTCCAATTGGCAAGAACGGCGACTGCTACGATCGCTACCTGATCCGCATGGAAGAGATGCGCCAGTCCGTACGCATCATGAAGCAGTGCATCCAGAAGCTAAACGCGCCCGATGGCAAGGGGCCCATCGTCGTCGCGGATAACAAGGTCGCGCCGCCGCGCCGCGGCGAGATGAAGCGCTCGATGGAAGCGCTGATCCACCATTTCAAGCTCTACACCGAAGGCGTCCACGTGCCGGCCGGCGAAGTCTATGCCGCGGTCGAAGCGCCGAAGGGCGAGTTCGGCGTCTATCTCGTCTCCGACGGCACCAACAAGCCCTACAAGTGCAAGATCCGCGCGCCGGGCTTTGCCCATCTCCAGGCCATGGACCACATCTGCCGCGGCCATCTGCTCGCCGACGTCTCGGCCATCCTCGGCTCGCTCGACATCGTGTTCGGAGAGGTCGATCGGTGATGGCGCAGGCGCCAATTCAGTTTGACCGCGCCTCGGGGGCCCTTGAAGGGGCCAACCTGTGGGAGCGGACGGCTGCCTTGGCGCTGGTGACGGGATCGAAGATCTCGTCGCACTTCTCGCATATGGGCTACATCGCCTGCGCGAACCTGCTGCGGAAGACGCTGCCCGAGCGCAACATCGCGATCAGGCTCAATCCCGACGCCGTATTCGAATTTCCTTACGGCGACGGTTATTGGAGCAAGCTGCTCAACCGCTCCTACAATTACGAGGACGAGCTCGAGCTGCTGTTTTCCGACTCCGTCGACGTCGATTACACGCTGCTCGATTGCGGCGCCAATTACGGCTACTGGTCGGTGCTGGTGTCGAGCAGGCCGTTCGGTTCGCACAAGGCGATCGCGATCGAGCCGTCGGGCCAGAACTATCCGAAGCTCGCCAACAACGCCCGCGTCAACGGCAACCGCTTCGAGACGATGAAGTGCGCGATCGGCGCAGCCCGCGGTACCGCGCGGCTATCCGGCACCAAGCACGAGGCCTTCAGCATCGCCGGCGATCCCTCGGTGGGCGGCGAGGAGGTGCCTGTCATCGCCCTCGACGACCTGATCGACGACGGCAAGGTTGCCGCCGCCGGCAAGTACCTGATCAAGCTCGACGTCGAGGGCGTCGAGATCGAGGCGATCAAGGGCGGGGCGCGGCTGCTTCAGGCCGACAGCGTCATCATGTGCGAGGAGCACGGCAGCGACCGCTCCCATGCCGTGTCGCGCTACATCCTCGAACAGACCCCGCTGAAGCTGATCGTGTTCGATCCGCGCAGCAACCGGATGGAGACCGTGACCGAGCTGTCGATCCTCGATCGCATCAAGGTCTCGACCCACGTCGGCTACAACGTTTTCGGCACCGCGAGCGCATTCTGGCAGGACAGGATCGAAGCCCTGAATGCCAAGAATCCGAATGCCAAGACCGCGCGCCGCATGCAGTGAGAGATTGAAGCTATGTCCGTTCGCCGATTAGCACCGAAGGAAGTCCAGCCCGCGAGCTTTGCGTTCACGGCGGAGAACCTCGCATTCGCCAGGCAGCAGATCGCGAAATATCCGGCCGGACGCCAGGCCTCCGCTGTCATCGCCATCCTCTGGCGCGCGCAGGAGCAGAACGAGGGCTGGGTCTCGGAAGCCGCAATCCGCGTCATCGCCGACATGCTCGACATGCCCTATATCCGCGTGCTGGAAGTTGCGACCTTCTACACGATGTTCCAGCTCGCGCCGGTCGGCAAGAAGGCCCACGTCCAGGTTTGCGGCACCACGCCGTGCCGCCTGCGCGGTGCCGAGGATCTGATCCACGTCTGCGAGCACCGCATCCATCACGAGCCCTTCCATCTGTCCAAGGACGGCAATTTCAGCTGGGAAGAGGTGGAGTGCCTGGGGGCCTGCGTGAACGCGCCGATGGTGCTGATCGGCAAGGACACCTACGAGGACCTGACCAAGGAAAGCTTCGGCAAGGTGCTCGACGGTTTTGCTTCGGGCAATCCGCCCAAGCCGGGTCCGCAGAACGGCCGCCAGTTCTCGGCGCCGATCACCGGGCCGACCACGCTGAAGGAGGTCACCTGATGCGTGCTCTCTCGTCGCGTTCAGTGCAGGGGAGCGGTGCCGTGAAGAAGTGGGGCTTCATCGCCATGCATGCCGCCGTGGCGGCCGTGTTCATCTTCCTGCTGCAGCGTTTCGGCCTGAACGCATCGCTGGAATCCAGCCTGCTCTGGGCGCTGACGTTTGGCGTCTGCGCCGCCGGACTTGCCTACAAGCAGTCCAATCGTTGATCGGAAAGCACTGAAATGCTCGAGGACAAGGACCGCATCTTCAAGAACCTCTACGGCCTCCACGATTGGGGGCTCGAGGGCGCGCGGCGCCGCGGGGCCTGGGATGGCACCAAGGCCATCATCGACAAGGGCCGCGACTGGATCATCAACGAGATGAAGGCTTCGGGGCTCCGCGGCCGCGGCGGCGCCGGCTTTCCCACCGGCCTGAAATGGTCGTTCATGCCGAAGGAATCGACCGACGGCCGGCCGAGCTATCTCGTCGTCAATGCCGACGAATCCGAGCCCGGCACCTGCAAGGACCGCGAGATCATGCGGCATGATCCGCACCTGTTGGTCGAGGGCTGCCTGATCGCGAGCTTCGCGATGAATGCGCATGCCTGCTACATCTACGTCCGCGGCGAGTTCATCCGCGAGCGCGAACGCCTCCAGGCCGCGATCGACCAGGCCTATGAGGCCAAGCTGGTCGGCAAGGACAATGTCAACGGCTGGCCGTTCGACATCTATGTCGCGCACGGCGCCGGCGCCTATATCTGCGGCGAGGAGACCGCGCTGCTCGAAAGCCTCGAGGGCAAGAAGGGCCAGCCACGGCTGAAGCCGCCGTTCCCGGCCAATGTCGGTCTGTTCGGCTGCCCGACCACCGTCAACAACGTCGAGTCGATCGCCGTCGCGCCGGACATTCTGCGCCGTGGCGCGGCCTGGTTCGCCGGCATCGGCCGTCCGAACAATGTCGGCACCAAGCTCTTCTGCATCTCCGGCCATGTCGAGCGGCCCTGCAACGTCGAAGAGGCCATGGGCATTCCGTTCCGTGAGCTGATCGACAAGCATTGCGGCGGCATCCGTGGCGGCTGGGACAATCTCAAGGCCGTGATCCCCGGCGGCTCGTCGGTGCGCATGGTGCCGGCCGAGCAGATCATCGACACGCCGATGGATTTCGACAGCTTGAGCAAGCTGCGCTCGGGCCTCGGCACCGCGGCCGTGATCGTGATGGACAAGTCGACCGATTTGATCCGTGCGATCGCTCGCATCTCCTATTTCTACAAGCATGAGAGCTGCGGCCAGTGCACGCCGTGCCGCGAGGGCACGGGGTGGATGTGGCGCGTGCTGACCCGCATGGCCGAGGGCCGTGCGCATAAGCGCGAGATCGACATGCTGCTGGAGGTGACGAAGCAGGTCGAAGGCCACACGATCTGCGCGCTCGGCGATGCAGCGGCCTGGCCGATCCAGGGCCTGATCGCGCATTTCCGTCACGAGATCGAAGCGCGCATCGACCAGTATTCGCACAAGGCCGACATTGACGATATCGGCGTCCGCGATCCCGTGAACATGGTCGCGGCGGAGTAGGGCGATGACCGACCAGCCGGACAACATCGTGCTCGTTTATCTTCGTCGGATCGACGAAAAGCTCGATCGCGTGTCCGCGGATGTGAGCGATCTGAAGACCCGCGTCACCAACGTTGAAGAGAGAATGGGCCACATTGATCTGAGGCTGGCGCAGGTCGAGATCGCCATTACGGGCATCAACCGACGGATCGATCGTGTGGAAGAACGGCTGGACCGTATCGAGCGGCGTCTCGATCTGGTCGATCAGCCGCACTGAGAAAGACTTAAGGTATGACCAAGCTCATCATCGACGGCAAAGAGATCGATGTCCCCGCCGAGTACACGCTGCTTCAGGCGTGTGAGGCGGCGGGCGCCGAGATTCCGCGCTTCTGCTATCACGAGCGGCTGTCGATCGCCGGCAATTGCCGGATGTGCCTCGTCGAAGTGAAGGGCGGCCCGAAGCCGGTCGCAAGCTGCGCCTGGGGCGTGCGCGACTGCCGTCCGGGCCCCAAGGGCGAGCCGCCGGAGATCTCCACGCGTTCGCCGATGGTGAAGAAGGCGCGCGAAGGCGTGATGGAATTCCTTCTCATCAACCATCCGCTCGATTGCCCGATCTGCGACCAGGGCGGCGAGTGCGACCTCCAGGACCAGGCGATGGGCTATGGTGTCGACACCAGCCGCTTCGCCGAGAACAAGCGCGCGGTCGAGGACAAATATCTCGGCGCGCTGGTCAAGACTTCGATGAACCGCTGCATCCAGTGCACGCGCTGCGTCCGCTTCTCGGCGGAAGTGGCCGGCGCCCCTGAGATGGGCGCGACCGGGCGCGGCGAGGACATGGAGATCACGACCTATCTCGAGCATGCGCTGACGTCGGAATTGCAGGGCAACCTCGTCGACATCTGTCCGGTCGGCGCCCTGACCTCCAAGCCTTATGCCTTTGCGGCGCGTCCCTGGGAGCTCGGCAAGACCCAGTCGATTGACGTGATGGACGGCCTGGGATCGGCGATCCGCGTCGACACCCGCGGCCGCGAGGTGATGCGTATCCTGCCGCGCATCAACGAGGCCGTGAACGAGGAGTGGATCTCCGACAAGACGCGCCACGTCGTCGACGGTTTGCGCACCCAGCGCCTCGACCGGCCCTATATCCGCGAAGCCGGCAAGCTGCGCGCGGCGAGCTGGCCCGAGGCCTTCGCCGCTATCGCCGCCAAGGCGGCGCGCACCGACGGCAAGCGCATCGGCGCGATCGCCGGCGACCTCGCCGGCGTCGAGGAGATGTTCGCGCTAAAGGATCTGCTCGCCAAGTACGCCTCGACCAATCTGGCGGTGCAGGGCGGCGATGCCTTCGATCCAGCGCTCGGCCGCGGCGCCTACATCTTCAACCCGACGCTGGCAGGCGTGGAGCAGGCCGACGCGCTGCTCATCATCGGCGCCAATCCGCGGAAAGAAGCGGCGGTGTTCAACGCCCGCATCCGCAAGCGCTGGCGCGCCGGCGGCTTCAAGGTCGGCCTGATCGGCCCCAAGGTTGACCTGACCTATCACTACGACCATCTGGGCGCCGGCACCGAGACGCTGAGTGAGCTGGCGGCCGGCAAGCACTCCTTCATGGAGGTGCTGAAGGACGCCAAGACGCCGATCATCCTGGTCGGCGCGAGCGCGGCCTCGCGTCACGATGGCGCCGCCATTCTCGCCGCGAGCGCCAAGCTCGCGCTCGACGTCGGCGCGGTGAAGGACGGCTGGAACGGCTTTGGCGTGCTGCACGAGACCGCCTCGCGCGTCGGTGCGCTCGACATCGGCTTCTCCGCCACGGCGGGCGGGCTCAACGCGGCGCAGATGACCACGTTCGGAACGCTTGACCTGCTGTTCCTGCTCGGCGCAGACGAGATCAAGGCGCCGGACGGCACCTTCGTCGTCTATATCGGCACCCATGGCGACCGCGGCGCGCATCGCGCCGACGTCATCCTGCCGGCCGCCGCCTACACCGAGAAGTCGGCGATCTATGTCAACACCGAAGGCCGGGTGCAGATGACTGGCCGCGCCGCGTTCCCGCCGGGCGAAGCCCGCGAGGACTGGGCGATCATTCGTGCGCTGTCGGAAGCGCTCGGCAAGAAGCTCGGCTATGACTCGCTCGCGCAGCTTCGCCAGGCTATCTTCAAGGCCGTGCCGCATCTGATCCGTCTCGACCAGATCGAGGCCGGCTCCGCCGACCAGATCAAGAAGCTGGCGGCGAAGGGCGGCTCGCCCGAGAAGGCGCCGTTCAAGCCGCTGGTCGAGGACTTCTACCTGACCAACCCAATCGCGCGTGCGTCCGCCGTGATGGCAGAATGTTCGCGCCTCGCCTCGGGGCAGATGCTGACCGCAGCGGAGTGAGCGTGATCTGATGGAATTCTTCGAAAGCGCATTCTGGACCGGTTTCCTCTGGCCATTGATCATCATGGTCGCGCAGAGCGTCCTGGTGCTCGTCGTCCTCTTGGTCGCGATCGCCTATATCCTGCTCGCCGACCGCAAGATTTGGGCGGCGGTGCAGATCCGGCGCGGCCCTAACGTGGTCGGACCCTGGGGCCTGCTGCAGTCCTTCGCGGACTTGCTCAAGTTTGTGCTGAAGGAGCCGATCATCCCTGCCGGCGCCAACAAGGGCGTATTCCTGCTGGCACCGCTGGTCTCCTGCGTGCTCGCGCTCGCCGCCTGGGCCGTGATCCCGACCAATCTCGGCTGGGTGATCTCCGACATCAATGTCGGCATCCTTTTCATCTTCGCGATCTCGTCGCTGTCGATCTACGGCATCATCATGGCCGGCTGGTCGTCGAACTCGAAATACCCGTTCCTGGCCGCGCTGCGCTCGGCGGCGCAGATGGTGTCGTACGAGGTCTCGATCGGCTTCGTCATCATTACGGTGCTGCTCTGCGCCGGCACGCTGAACCTGTCGGCCGTGGTCGAGGCCCAGCATGCGCGCGGGCTTGCCAGCCTGATCGGGCTGCCGCAGCTCACCATCCTGAACTGGTACGTCTGGCCGCTGTTCCCGATGTTTGTGGTGTTCTACGTCTCGGCGCTGGCAGAAACCAACCGTCCGCCCTTCGACCTCGTCGAAGCCGAATCCGAGCTCGTCGCGGGCTTCATGGTCGAATATGGCTCGACGCCGTACCTCTTGTTCATGCTCGGCGAGTATGTCGCGATCGTCACGATGTGCGCGATGGCGACGATCCTGTTCCTCGGAGGCTGGCTGCCGCCGGTCGACCTGCCGCCCTTCAACTGGGTGCCGGGGATCATCTGGTTCTCCCTGAAACTATTCTTCATGTTCTTCCTGTTCGCGATGGCCAAGGCGATCGTGCCGCGCTACCGCTACGATCAACTGATGCGTCTCGGCTGGAAGGTGTTCCTGCCGATCTCGCTGGCGATGGTGATCGTGGTGGCCGGCGTGCTGCATTTCGCCGGCATCGCGCCGAAGTGAGGGCCGTCATGGGTATCAACGTCAACGCCACTGCACGTTCGCTTCTGCTGTCGGAATTCGTCTCGGCGTTCTTCCTCGCCATGCGCTATTTCTTCCAGCCGAAGCCGACGCTGAACTATCCGTTCGAGAAGGGCCCGATCTCGCCGCGCTTCCGCGGCGAGCATGCGCTGCGCCGCTATCCGAACGGCGAAGAACGCTGCATCGCCTGCAAGCTGTGCGAAGCGGTCTGCCCGGCGCAGGCCATCACCATCGAGGCCGGCCCGCGCCGCAACGACGGCACCCGCCGCACCGTGCGCTACGACATCGACATGGTGAAGTGCATCTATTGTGGCCTCTGCCAGGAGGCCTGTCCGGTCGACGCCATCGTCGAAGGTCCGAACTTCGAGTTCGCGACCGAGACCCGCGAGGAGCTGTTCTATGACAAGGCCAAGCTGCTCGCCAATGGCGACCGCTGGGAACGCGAGATCGCGAAAGCGATCGAGCTCGACGCGCCGTACCGGTGAGATGAGAGCATGATCCTTCCCGCCATCCTCTCGTCATTCCGGGGCGCGCGAACCGCGAACCCGGAATCTCGCGCCACAACCTCCAGATTCCGGGCTCGCGGGCTTTGCCCACGCCCCGGAATGACGGGGACTGCCCGATGATCCTTCCCGCGCTGTTCTTCTATCTGTTCGCCGCCGTCTGCGTCGCGTCGGCGGTGATGGTGATTGTGTCGCGCAATCCCGTGCACTCCGTGCTGTACCTGATCCTGGCCTTCGTCAACGCCTCCGGCCTGTTCGTGCTGATGGGTGCCGAATTCCTGGCGATGATCCTGATCGTCGTCTATGTCGGCGCCGTCGCGGTGCTGTTCCTGTTCGTGATCATGATGCTCGACGTCGACTTCCTCGAGCTGCGCGAGGGCTTCATCGAGTACCTGCCCGTCGGCCTCGTGGTCGGCGGCATCTTCCTGTTCGAGCTGCTGCTCACCGTCGGCTTCTGGGTCATCAATCCGAGCGTCAGCAAGACGATCACGGCGGCGATCCCGGCCAATGTCAGCAACACCGAGGCGCTCGGTCTCGTGCTCTATACGAAGTACATCCACTACTTCCAGCTCTCGGGCATGGTGCTGCTGGTCGCCATGATCGGCGCCATCGTGCTGACGCTGCGTCACAAGGCGAGCGTGAAGCGGCAGGACATCAACGTTCAGAACGCGCGCACGCCGGAAATGGCGATGGCGATGCGCAAGGTGGCGCCGGGGCAGGGGCTTTCGGATGCCGACGCGGCGGAGTGGGTGAAATGACGATCGGGCTCGGACACTATCTGGCGGTCGGCGCGATCCTGTTCACGCTCGGGATTCTCGGCATCTTCCTGAACCGCAAGAACATCATCGTCATCCTGATGTCGATCGAGCTGATCCTGCTCTCGGTCAACATCAACCTCGTGGCGTTCTCGACCTTCCTCGGCGACATCGTCGGCCAGGTCTTCGCGCTTTTGGTGCTGACCGTCGCCGCCGCCGAAGCCGCGATCGGTCTCGCCATCCTGGTGGTCTATTTCCGCAACCGCGGCTCGATCGCGGTTGAGGACGTCAATCTGATGAAGGGCTGAGCTCTCAAATGGTTCAGGCAATCGTTTTCCTGCCTCTGCTGGGCGCCATTCTGGCCGGCCTGATCGCGCTCGTGGGCGCGCACGCCCGTAACCCCTCGGGCGACGAGGTCGAGCATCACGGCGACCACGGTAAGGGCGCGCACGCCCATGCGTCCGATACGATCCACGAGGATGCGTCCGTCATCCACGAGACCCATCACGAGCCCGGCGACGGACATGACGATCACGGCCACGGCCCGACTGAGCCGCCGGCGGCGGGTTCGCGCGGCGCCGAGCTGATCACGACCGCGCTCTTGTTTGTGTCGGCGGCCTTGTCCTGGATGACGCTGGTCGATGTCGGATTCATGCACCACGACGCGCGTATCCAGCTGCTGCCCTGGATATTCTCCGGCGACCTCCAGGTCTGGTGGACGCTGCGGGTCGACACGCTCACGGCCGTGATGCTGGTGGTGGTGACCACCGTGTCCTCGCTCGTGCACCTCTATTCCATCGGCTACATGGACGAGGACCCGAACCGGCCGCGCTTCTTCGGCTATCTCTCGCTGTTCACCTTCGCGATGCTGATGCTGGTGACCGCGGACAACCTCGTGCAGCTGTTCTTCGGCTGGGAAGGCGTGGGTCTGGCCAGCTATCTCCTGATCGGATTCTGGTACCAGAAGCCGTCGGCGAATGCGGCGGCGATCAAGGCCTTCTTGGTCAACCGCGTCGGCGATTTCGGCTTCGCGCTCGGCATCTTCGCGATCTTCATGCTGGTCGGCTCGACCGACTTCGAGACCATCTTCCATGCCGCGCCCGGCCTGACCGGCAAGACCATCGACTTCCTCGGCTGGCACGCCGACGCGCTGACCCTGACCTGCCTGCTGCTCTTCATGGGCGCGATGGGCAAGTCGGCGCAGTTCCTGCTGCACACCTGGTTGCCGGACGCGATGGAAGGTCCGACGCCGGTCTCCGCGCTGATCCACGCCGCGACCATGGTCACCGCGGGCGTGTTCATGGTGGCGCGGCTGTCGCCGCTGTTCGAGCTCGCCCCGAACGCTCAGGCCATCGTGATGTTCTTCGGCGCCACCACCGCGTTCTTCGCGGCGACCATCGGCCTCGTCCAGAACGACATCAAGCGCATCGTCGCCTATTCGACCTGTTCGCAGCTCGGCTACATGTTCGTGGCGATGGGAGCCGGCGCCTATTCGGTCGGCATGTTCCACCTGTTCACCCACGCCTTCTTCAAGGCGCTGCTGTTCTTGGGTTCCGGCTCGGTGATCTATGCGATGCACCACGAGCAGGATATCCGCAACATGGGCGGCCTCTGGCGCAAGATCCCTTACACCTACGCGGTGATGGTGGTCGGCACGCTGGCCCTGACCGGCTTCCCACTCACCGCCGGCTACTTCTCAAAGGACGCGATCATCGAGTCCGCCTACGCCGCGCACAACCCATTCGGAGTCTACGGCTTCCTGATGACGGTCGCCGCCGCGGGCCTGACCTCGTTCTACTCCTGGCGCTTGATCTTCAAGACCTTCCACGGCGAACCGCATGACGAGCATCATTACGAGGCCGCGCATGAGGCTCCGATCTGGATGCTGATCCCGATCGGCGTGCTCGCGGTCGGCTCATTCGTCGCCGGCTTGCCGTTCAAGGAGCTGTTCGCCGGCCACGGCATCGAGGAGTTCTTCCGCGAATCCGTGAAGATGAACCCGCACATCATCGAGGAGATGCACCACATCCCCGAGACCATCGCCTTCCTGCCGACGGTGATGATGGTGCTGGGCTTCCTGGTGTCGTACCTGTTCTATATCCGCCGGCCCTACCTGCCGGTCGAGCTCGCGAAGACGCAGCCGATGCTGTACCAGTTCCTGCTCAACAAATGGTACTTCGACGAGCTTTACGACATCATCTTCGTCCGTCCGGCGAAGTGGATTGGTTATCAGCTCTGGAAGAAGGGCGATGGCTTCATCATCGACGGCCTCGGTCCGGACGGCATCTCGGCGCGGGTCCTGGACGTCACCCGCAACGTCGTGAAGATCCAGACCGGCTATCTCTATCACTACGCATTCGCCATGCTGATCGGCGCCGCCAGCCTGATCACCTGGTTCATGTTCGGCTTTGGAGGCCAGTAAATGACGACCTGGCCCATCCTTTCGGTCACGACGTTCCTGCCGCTGGTCGGAGCGCTGATCGTCTATCTCAGCCGCGGCGATGACGAGGCGGCCAAGCGCAACTCGCGCTGGATTGCGCTCTGGACCACGCTGATCACCTTTGTGGTGTCGGTGATCCTGGTCATGCGCTTCGATCCCGCAAACCCCGACTTCCAGTTCGTCGAGAAGGCGAACTGGCTCGCCACCGGCATCACCTACCACATGGGTGTCGACGGCATTTCGCTGCCGCTCGTGATCCTGACCACCGCGATCATGCCGTTCTGCATCATTGCGAGCTGGAAGGCGGTCACGAACCGCGTCCGCGAATACATGATGGCGTTCCTGATCCTGGAAACCCTGATGATCGGCACCTTCTCGGCGCTCGATCTCGTGCTGTTCTATCTGTTCTTTGAAGGCGGCCTGATCCCGATGTTCCTGATCATCGGCGTCTGGGGCGGTCCGCGCCGGGTCTATGCGTCGTTCAAGTTCTTCCTCTACACGCTGCTCGGCTCGGTCTTGATGCTGCTCGCCATCATGGCGCTGTATTGGAACGGCGGCACCACTGACATCCCGACCCTGATGCACACCGCCGTGCCGCGCTCCTTGCAGACCTGGGCGTGGCTGGCCTTCTTCGCCTCGTTTGCGGTCAAGATGCCGATGTGGCCGGTGCACACCTGGCTGCCCGACGCGCACGTCGAGGCGCCGACCGCGGGCTCGGTCGTCCTTGCCGCGATCCTCCTGAAGATGGGCGGCTACGGCTTCCTGCGCTTCTCGCTGCCGATGTTCCCGCTGGCCTCGCATGACTTCGCGCCGTTGATCTTCACGCTCTCGGCCATCGCCATCATCTACACCTCGCTGGTGGCGTTGATGCAGGAGGACATGAAGAAGCTGATCGCATACTCGTCCGTGGCGCATATGGGCTTCGTCACTATGGGCATCTTCGCCGGCACCATGCAGGGCGTCGCCGGCGGCATGTTCCAGATGATCTCGCACGGCATCGTCTCCGGTGCGCTGTTCCTCTGCGTCGGCATCGTCTACGACCGCCTGCACACCCGCGAGATCGCGGCCTATGGCGGCCTCGTCAACCGGATGCCGCTCTACGCGATGACCTTCATGGTCTTCACCATGGCCAATGTCGGCCTGCCCGGCACGAGCGGCTTCGTCGGCGAGTTCATGACGCTGCTCGGCACCTTCAAGGTCTCGATCCCGACCGCGTTCTTCGCCACCTTCGGCGTGATTCTGTCGGCAGGTTACGCGCTGTGGCTCTACCGCAAGGTCGTGTTCGGGGCGCTGGTCAAGCCATCGCTGATGAGCATGAAAGATCTTACCTTGCGTGAATGCGTGACGCTGTTCCCGCTGATTGCGCTGACGATCCTGTTCGGTGTTTATCCGAAGCCGGTGCTCGACATCTCGGCCGCCTCGGTCCAGCAACTCGTCAACAATTACAACACCGCTGTGACGGCCGTGAAGGCCGCCGCACTGCTCCAGTGATCGGGCAGGTCAGGATATCGTCATGAGCTTTGAGACTGCAGGATATCAATTGGCGCCGGTGCTGCCCGAGCTCGTGCTCGCGGTCGGCGCGATGGCGCTCCTGATGCTGGGAGCCTATCGCGGGCAGGGGACGACCAGGACCGTCACCTCGCTGGCGGTGGTGCTGCTCATCGTGGTCGGCGCGCTCGTCTACATGCAGCCCGCGGGCAAGCAGGTCACCTTCGGCGGCAGCTTCATCGTCGACGATTTCGCCCGCTTCATGAAGATCCTGGCCTTGATCGGCTCGGCGGCGACACTGGTGCTCTCGACCGAGTTCCTGTCCGATCCGTCGCGGCGGATCTTCGAATATTCGATCCTGGTGCTGCTCTCGACGCTCGGCATGATGGTGCTGATCTCGGCCGGCGATCTGATCTCGCTCTATCTCGGCCTCGAATTGATGTCGCTGGCACTCTATGTCGTGGCGGCCTCGAACCGCGACAATGCCAAGTCGACCGAAGCTGGTCTGAAGTATTTCGTGCTCGGCGCGCTGTCGTCGGGAATGCTGCTCTACGGCGCCTCGCTGGTCTATGGCTTCACCGGCACGGTCAGCTTCACCGGCATCGCATCGGCCGCGACGGTCTCGAATGTCGGCCTCGTCTTTGGCCTGGTCTTCCTGCTCGCCGGCCTCTGCTTCAAGGTCTCGGCCGTGCCGTTCCACATGTGGACGCCGGACGTATATGAAGGCGCGCCAACGCCGGTTACCGCCTTCTTCGCCTCGGCGCCGAAGGTGGCCGCGCTTGCGGTCTTCACCCGCGTCACGCTGACCGCATTCCCCGGCATCGTCTCGCAGTGGCAGCAGATCCTGGTGTTCGTGGCGATCGCCTCGATGGCGCTCGGCTCCTTCGCCGCGATCGGCCAGAGCAACATCAAGCGCCTGATGGCGTACTCTTCGATCGGCCACATGGGCTTCGCGTTGGTCGGCCTCGCCTCCGGCACGGTCGAAGGTGCGCAAGGCGTGTTGATGTACATCGTGATCTATGTCGCGATGACGCTCGGCTCGTTTTCGATCATCCTTGCCATGCGGCGCAACGGCCAGGCCGTGGAGCAGATCAGCGATTTCGCAGGTCTGTCGCGAACCAATCCGCTGCTCGCCTTCATGTTCGCGATGCTGCTGTTCTCGCTCGCCGGCATCCCGCCGCTCGCCGGCTTCTTCGCCAAATGGTACGTTTTCGTCGCCGCCATCAAGGCGAACCTGTTCACGCTCGCGGTCATCGGCGTGCTGACCAGCGTCGTCGGCGCCTACTACTATCTCGCCATCGTCAAGACGATGTACTTTGACGAGCCGGCCGGCCAGGTCGATCCTGTCAGGATCGAGGTGCGAACGGTGCTGGCGGTCGCGGGCTTGTTCAACCTGCTGTTTGCGCTGTTCGCAGGCCCCGTGGTGAGCGTCGCCTCCGCCGCGGCAAAGTCGCTGTTCTAGGATGCGGTTCGCGCTCGGTCCTCGTGCACAATCGGCGGGCTACAAGCTCGCGGCCTTCGAACGGACCGGCTCGACCAATACCGACGCGATCGAGCACGCCCGCGCCGGCGAACGCGGCCCGATGTGGTTCGTCACGTCCGAGCAGACCGCCGGCCGCGGCCGGCGCCAGCGCGCTTGGATCGCGCCCCGGGGCAATCTCGCGGCCAGCATCCTCGAAGTCATGGACGTCGCCCCTGCCGTCGCCGCGACGCTCGGCTTCGCCGCGGGGCTCGCGGAGGAGGCGGCGCTCGAGAAGGTCAGCCTGGAGGCGGCGCTTCGCCTCGGCGAGGGTCGTCCCCGCTATGCCCTGAAATGGCCGAACGACGTGCTTGCCGGCGGCAAGAAGCTGGTCGGCATTGCGCTCGAGGCCGAGGCCATTGGCGATCGCCTTGCCGTGGTCGTCGGCATCGGAACCAATGTCGTCGCGGCGCCGGAGGGCACGCCGACGCCGGCGGTGTCGCTGGCCGCGCTCGGCGTCCAGATCAGCGCGGAGGAGCTGTTTGCTGCCCTGTCCGACGCCTGGGTCGAGTTCCGCGGGATCTGGGACAATGGCCGCGGCTTTGCCGAGATCCGCAGGCTCTGGCTGCAACGCGCAGCCGGTCTCGGCGAGAAGGTCGCAATCCACACGGGAGCGACGACGCTGGAAGGCATTTTTGACACTATCGATGACACAGGCTGCCTAATCGTCCGCACCGCGGAGGGGCGGCGGGTGCCGGTCGCAGCAGGCGAGGTGTTCTTCGGCCCGGCCGCCTCCGTGGGAGCTGTGTGATGGCGAGGCCTGACGAACTCGTGTTTGCGCCACTCGGCGGTGTCGGCGAGATCGGCATGAACCTGTCGATCTACGGCCTCGGCAACCGCCAACAGCGCGCCTGGCTCGCGGTCGATCTCGGCGTCTCCTTCGGCGACGAGGAGCACCTGCCGGGCATCGACCTGATCATGCCGGACATCTCTTTCCTGGAGAAGGAGCGCAAGAACCTGATGGGTCTGGTGCTGACCCACGCCCATGAGGACCATTTCGGCGCCATCATCGATCTCTGGCCGAAGCTGCAATGCCCGATCTACGCGACCAAATTCAGCGCGGCCTTGTTCGAGGCCAAATGCGCCGCCGAGCGCGGTGCTCCGAACATTCCGGTGACGGTGGTCCCGTCGGGGGGCCGCATCGATGTCGGCCCGTTCAACGTCGAGTTCATCCCGATGGCGCACTCGATTCCGGAAGCGCATGCGCTGGCGATCCACACCGAGGTCGGCATCGTGCTGCATACCGGGGACTGGAAGATCGACCCGACCCCGACGCTGGGGGCCCCGACCGACGAGAAGCGCCTGCGCGAGCTGGGCGAGGAGGGCGTGCTCGCCCTGATCGGCGATTCCACCAACGCCGTGCGCGACGGCCGCTCGCCGTCGGAGGCCGAGGTCGCCAGAACCATTATCGATCTGGTCAAGGCCGCCAAGGGCCGCGTTGCGGTGACGACGTTCGCCTCCAACGTCGCCCGCATCAAGGCCGTGGCTGAGGCTGCGAAAGCCGCCGACCGCGAGGTTGTCGTGGTCGGCCGCGCCATGGAGCGCGTGGTGCAGGTCGCGCGCGAGACCGGTTATCTCGACGGCGTGCAGAATTTCCGCTCACCCGACATTTACGGCCATCTTCCGCAGGACAAGGTGCTGGCGCTGTGCACCGGCAGCCAGGGTGAGCCGCGCGCGGCGCTAGCGCGCATCGCCAATGACGATCATCCCGAGATCACGCTCAACCGCGGCGACAGCGTCATCTTCTCCTCGCGCACCATTCCCGGCAACGAGAAGGCCGTCGGCTCGATCATCAACAATCTGGTGCTCCAGGGCGTCGAGATCATCACCGACCGCGACCATCTGGTCCATGTCTCCGGCCATCCCCGCCGCGACGAGTTGCGCGACCTGATCTCCTGGGTGAAGCCGCAGCTTCTGATCCCCGTCCATGGCGAGGCCCTGCACCTGCACGAGCACGCAAAGCTCGCGCGCGCCGCCGGCGTGCCGCGCGTGCTGGTCTGCCGCAACGGCGACCTCGTCAAGCTCGGGCCCGGCGATCCCGGCATTATCGGCGAGGTGCCGTCGGGCCGTCTCTACAAGGACGGCACGATTTTGGAGGACTCCAAGTCCCGCGCGGTGGTCGAGCGGCGGCGCATGGCCTTTTCCGGTTGCGCCTTCGTTGCTGTCGCCATGACGGAGCAGGGCGAGCTCGCCGATGATCCCGAGATCGATCTGGTCGGAATCCCCGAGAAGAACAGGGCGGGCGAGGCCTTCGACGACATCGTCTTCGACGCCGTGGTCTCTACCATCGAGGGCCTGCCGCGGCCGCGCCGCCGCGATCCTGACGCGCTGGCTGAATCGGTGCGACGCGCTGTCCGGGCCGTGATCAACGAACATTGGGGCAAGAAGCCCCCCTGTCTGGTACACGTGCTGACAGTTTGAGGAGGGGAAGATGCTGGGCCGGCTCAACCATGTGGCGATCGCGACCAAGGACGCCGTCAAGGCCGCCAAGATCTATGGCGCGGCGTTCGGGGCGCAGATCTCGGAAGCCGTCGCGCTGCCCGAGCATGGCGTCACCACCGTATTCGTGACGCTGCCCAACACCAAGATCGAGTTCATCGAGCCCTATGGCGAGGCCTCGCCGATCGCCAAATTCCTCGAGCGCAACGCCGACGGCGGCATTCATCATGTCTGCTACGAGGTCGTCGACATCATCGCCTCGCGCGACACCTTGGTGAAGGAGGGCGCGCGCGTGCTCGGCGACGGTGTGCCCAAGATCGGCGCCCACGGCAAGCCGGTGCTGTTCCTGCACCCCAAGGATTTTTCCGGCGCGCTGGTCGAGATCGAGCAGGCATAAGGCCGCCCTATGGCCATCCAGATATCGACCGCCATCGCGATCTACTTCGTCATCTGGTGGGTCGCGCTGTTCCTGACGCTGCCGTTCGGCGTGCGCAGCCAGCATGAGGACGGCGTCGGTGCGCCCGGCACCGATCCCGGCGCGCCGGTCCTGACGCGGATGGGACGCAAGCTGATCTGGACCACGATCATCTCGGCGATCATCTATGCGCTAGGCATGATGGCGTATCATGCCGGCTATCTGTCGATCGAGCGCCTGTCGAAGATGATGGGAATGCCGTTCTAGCTATCTCTCAACCGAGCGGGACTACCGCGTCCTGTGAGCGGTTTCCGTGCGGCCCATTCTTCGAGACGCCCGCCGTTGGCGGGCCCTCAGGATGAGGACAGAGTGCGCGGCAGCAGTTCCAACGAGCGCCGATGTCCGTTAGCTTCATCCCGAGGAGACCGCGAAGCGGTCGTCTCGAAGGGGAGGCGTGCGCGCTCGTCTTGCCTAAAAATTTTGTGCTTTTTTATTGGGGTCAAAAGGACTTTTCAGCGGGTCGTTATTGCGCTTCTGGTGCTGATCGTCGCCGGTCTCGGTGCCGTCGGCTATGTCGAATGGAAGATGGCGGTGCAGGTGCGCACCCTGAAGGCGTTCGTCGAGGGCTACGTCTTCAACGAAGCCGTGATGGCTTGCGAGCAGGCCAAGAGCTCGACGCCGTTCAAATGGAACGGCGGCAAGAGCACTTCGGTGATCGGCCTGAACTCGGTCAAGCTCGACAAATACACCGTCAGCGCCAGCTACACCCTGGTGGCGGATAGCGTCTATTGTGATTACGATCCGATCAAAAGAAAGGCCGAGATCGGCTCGAGCTTCCTGGAGCGGGAGTAACGATCCGGCCATGCCAAACATGGGATGGGATCGTCATGGTCGAGGCGCAGGCGGGGGATTACCGGATTCTGCATGAGGCGGCGTTGCGGGATTATCTCGCAGGCCTGCCGGAGCTTAGGGCACTGCTCGGCGGCGAGCCGCCATCCTGGGCGATCACCGAGGTCGGCGACGGCAATCTCAACCTCGTCTTTATCGTCAAGGGCAACCGCGGCGGCATCGCCGTGAAGCAGGCGCTGCCCTATGTTCGGCTCGTCGGCGAGAGCTGGCCGCTGCCGCTGTCGCGGGCTCATTACGAATACCTGGCGCTGTCGAAGCAGGCCCAGCTCGCGCCCGGCCTCGTGCCGGCGCTGCTGCATCACAACGAGGCGCTGGCGCTCACGATGATGGAGCTGCTCGAGCCCCACATCATCATGCGCAAGGGGTTGGTCGCGGCAACGCAATATCCGCGCTTTGTCGACGACATCACCACCTTCATGGCGAGGACCTTGTTCTTCACCTCCGACCTTGCGCTCTCCGCGGCCGAGAAGAAGCAGGGCATCGCCGCCTTCGCCGGCAATCATGCGCTGTGCAAGATCACCGAGGACCTGATCTTCACCGATCCCTACCGCATCGCTGAGCAGAACCGCTGGACCGCGCCGTATCTCGACGGCCTGGCGGCAAGCCTCCGCGATGACATGGACCTGCATGTGGCGATCTCCCGCCTCAAGCTGAAGTTCATGGCAAGCCCCGAGGCGCTGATTCACGGCGACCTCCACACCGGCTCGATCATGGTGACGGAGAGCGAGACGCGTGTGATCGACCCCGAATTCGCGTTCTACGGCCCGATCGGGTTCGACGTCGGGGCCGTGCTCGCCAACCTCCTGATGGCCTATTTCGCCTCCGCCGGCCACGAGCGCTCGCCGGGCGAGCGCGCCGCATTCGAGGCCTGGGTGCTGGAGACGGTCGAGCAGGTCTGGCGCGAGTTCGCCCGCAAATTCCTCGACCTCTGGCGCGCCGGAGCCGGAGGCGATGCCTATCCCGTCTCGCTCTTTGCCGGCGAGCAGGGCGCCGCACGGCTAGAAGCCGAGCGGCAGGCCTACATGCAGCGCCTGTTCGCCGACGCGGTCGGCTTCGCAGCCGCAAAAATCATCCGCCGCATCTTCGGGCTCGCCCACAACATCGATTTCGAGCTGATCGCGGACCCGCGCACGCGGGCGATCAGCGAAGCCCGCGCCGTACGGCTGGCGCGGGCGATGATGGTGGAGGCGGGGGCGTTTGCAGCTATCGGCGACGTCACCAGTGCAGCGCGGAAACTGCGCGACTGGCAGCCGGAGTTCGCCGTCGGCCAGGCGTGACGAATTTGGACCCGGTCGGCGATCCGGCTTCACCTCTCCCACGGGAGAGGTGAAGCCCGCATAGGTCATTCCTTCAAGGCGCTTGCATTCGACATGCTGTGAATGGTCAACTCGCCGATCAGAGCACGCCTACATTCGGGGGACACATGATGTTCAGGACAATGGCGATCGTTGCTGGCTTGGGACTGGCGCTTGCCGCCACGGCGGAGGCCCAGACACCGCGCAAGGGCGGAACCATCCGCATGACCGCGCCCTATGGCTCGAGTTTCACTAGCCTGGACATTCACACGACGCAGCGCGCCCAGGACGAGATCTACGCCAAGGCTCTGCACCGGTCGCTCTACATCTGGAATTCCACGGAAGGCAAGCCGGTTCTGGAGCTTGCCAAGGAGCACGTGGTCTCCGGCGGAGGCCTCGTTCACACCTTCAAGCTGCGGGACGACGCGTATTTCCACAATGGCCGCAAGATGACGGCTGACGACGTCATCTGGTCCTACAATCGGATCATGGACGGCACCAAGGCCTATCCCGGCGCGCGCTTCGTGCGTGTGATCGAGGGCGCGGCCGCGGTCGAGAAGGGAGAGGCCAAAGAGATCTCCGGCCTGAAGAAGATCGACGACTTCACCCTCGAAATGAAGCTGACCGAGAAGGTCGATCCGGGCTTTTACTTCTTTAACGCGCTGACCTCGATCTATCCCGCCGACGAGGGCGCCAAGGAAAGCTTCATCCAGAAGCCGATCGGTCTTGGACCCTTCAAGTTCGTCGAGCACGTGCCGGGATCGCGCATCGTCCTGGAGCGGTGGGACCGGTTCTACAAGCCCGGCAAGCCCTATGCCGACAAGCTCATCGTGTCGATCATGGGCGAGGCCGCGGCCCGCGATGTCGCTTTCCGCAACAAGGAGATCGACACGTCCGTGCTCGGGCCCGCGCAATATGTCGCCTATCAGGCCGACCCTGGCCTCAAGGGCACCATCGTCGAAGTCGCCGAGGTCTTCACCCGTCACATGGGAATGAATCCGACCTTCAAGCCGTTCGCCGACAAGCGCGTCCGGCAGGCGATCAACCACGCGATTGATACCGACCTGATCATCAACAAGCTGGTCAAGGGCAAGGCCTATCGCGCCACGAGCTGGCTGCCTCTGACCTCGCCGCTCTACGACAAGGCGATGAAGCCCTATGCCTTCGATCCCGCGAAGGCAAAGCAGTTGCTTGCGGACGCCGGCTATCCCACCGGCTTTGAGTTCGAATGGACGACCAGTCAAAACGAAAGCTGGGGTCTGCCGATCGTCGAGGCCATCATCCCGATGCTGGACCGCGTCGGCGTCAAGGTGAAGGTCAAGCAGGTCGAGACCGCGGTGCTGGCGGAGGTGATCCGCAAGGGCGACTTCCAGGCCTATGTCTATTCCATGGCGACAGGCCCGGATCCCCAGGCGGCGCTGAAATGCTTCTACTCGTCGACGCCGCAATCAGCGTGCAATTACACGTCCTTCAAAAACGCGGATTTCGACAAGCTGATCGACGAGGCCGGACAGGCCGACGACGATGCAAAACGCGACCAATTGCTCCGGAAGGCCAATGCCCTGCTCTATGAAGAGGCTCCGGTCTGGTTCTTCAACTACAACAAGGCGGTCATGGCGGTGCAGCCGTGGCTGAAGGGGATTCAGCTGAATGCGACGGAACTGACCCATCAAAACGTCGAGGACCTCTGGGTGGACGAGACATCGCCCGCCAAGTGACCCGCGCTCTCACCCTTCCTCGATCGCAGGAAGCGACGGAGGGAGGGAGGAACAGTTGCAATGCTCGCCTTCCTGATCCGTCGAATCCTGCAAACCGTTCCGACCGTGCTGGCCGTGGTGCTGGTGGTCTTCGTCCTGTTCAGCGTGGTGCCTGGCAGCATCGTATCGAGCATGAGCGATGACGGCCGCGGTGCAGCCGACCCGCAGGTCGTGGAGCGCATGAAGAAGCAGCTCGGCCTCGACGATCCCGTCTACATGCGCTTTGGCGCCTACATCGGCAAGCTTGCGACAGGTGATCTGGGGACGTCGTTCCGGACCCGCGAGCCGATCACGACCATGATCGCAAAACGGATGTGGCCGACGGTGCAATTGATATTCGCAGCCTTGACGTTTGCGATCGCGATCGGCGTTCCGCTCGGCTTTGTCGCAGCCTTGCGACCAGGCGGCATCGTCGACACGGTCTCCATGGTCGTCGCGGTGTCGGGCCTTTCAATGGCCAAATTCTGGCTCGGGCTGCTGTTGATGTACCTGTTCGCCTTGAAGCTTGGCTGGCTGCCGAGCTTCGGCTATGGCGACGGCAGCCTCAAATATCTGATCCTGCCGGCCGTGACGCTCGGCGTCTCGCCGATGGCGCTGCTGGCCCGGACGACGCGCGCCGCGGTGCTCGAGATCATGACCGCCGATTTTGTCCGCACCGCGCGCTCCAAGGGCATGAGCGAGACGCGTGTCGTGAAGTGGCACGTGATGCGCAACGCTCTCGTCCTGATTCTCACGACAATGGGCCTGCAATTCGGCGCGTTGATGGGGCAAGCCGTCGTCGTCGAGAAATTGTTCTCATGGCCGGGCATCGGCTCGCTGCTGGTCGACAGTGTCCTCCAACGCGATATTCCGGCCGTCCAGGGCTCAATTCTCGTGGTGGTGCTGTTCTTTCTCGCGCTCAATTTGCTGATCGACGTGCTCTACGGCGTGATCGATCCCAGGATCAGATACGCATGAAGCTCCGCGCCAATCTCGTCATCGGCGGCGCGTTGTTCGCGCTTGCGATCCTGGTCGGCCTGCTCGCGCCATGGCTGGCGCACACCGATCCCGTCATGGACGCCAACCTCATGAATGCAGAGGAGGCGCCGAGCTGGACCTGGTGGTTCGGCACCGACGGGCAGGGCCGCGACATCTACTCCCGCGTCGTGTATGGCGCGCGCGTCTCGCTGACGGTCGGCATCGTCTCCCAGCTCATCAACAGCGTCATCGGCGTGGCACTGGGCCTCAGCGCCGGCTATTGGGGCGGCTGGTGGGACGATGTCGTCAACGCCCTGACCAACCTCATGCTCGCGATCCCGTCGCTGATCTTCGCGCTGGCAATCATGGCGGTGCTTGGACCCGGCCTGACCAGCCTGCTCATCGCGCTCGGCTTGACCAACTGGTCCTTCTCCTGCCGGATCGCACGGGCCTCGGCGCTGTCGCTGAGGAGCCAGGGCTATGTGCAGGCCGCAACCGTGCTCGGCTACGGCGATATGCGCATCATGATCACGCAGCTGCTGCCCAACATGCTCGGACCGATTGTCGTCATCGGCACGCTCGGCATGGGCAGTGCGGTCCTGTCCGAAGCCGCATTGTCGTTCCTCGGCCTCGGCGTGCGTCCGCCGTTTCCGAGCTGGGGCAGCATGTTGTCGGAAGCCCGCGACCAGATCACGACGGCGCCGTGGCTCTCGGTTTTCCCGGGCCTTGCCATCTTCCTGACGGTGCTCGGCCTCAATTTGCTTGGCGACGGCCTGCGCGACATTCTCGATCCGCAGTCGCGGAGCCGGCGCACATGACGGGCTCGCCGCTGATCGAAGTCGAGGATCTGCGCATCGATCTCAACGACGGATCCCGCAAGGTCCCCGCAGTCGAGGGCGTTTCGTTCCGCATCGATCGTGGCGAGACCTTCGGTCTTGTCGGTGAATCCGGCTGCGGCAAGAGCATCACGGCGCTTGCTCTGATCGGCCTGCTGCGGCCGCCATTGTCGATCGGGGGCGGCGTCATCCGCTTCGAGGGGCGGGAGATCCAGCACCTTTCCGCCGCCAAACAGCGGGCGCTGCGCGGCAACCGCATCGCCATGATCTTCCAGGAGCCGATGACGGCCCTGAACCCGGTCTCGCCTGTGGGCCGACAGATCGCCGAGATGTTCGTGCTGCACAAGGGCAAGAGCTGGCGGGAAGCCAATCAGCTGGCGGTGGATGCACTGGCGAGCGTCCGCGTCCCCGCGCCCGAGCGGCGCGTGAAGGATTACCCGCACCAGCTCTCGGGCGGCATGCGGCAACGCGTGATGATCGCCATCGCGCTGGCCTGCGGTCCTGATCTCCTGATTGCAGACGAGCCGACCACCGCGCTCGACGTGACCGTGCAGGCGGAGATCATCGAGCTGATGCGCAATCTATGCGCCGAGCGGGGGACGGCCATCCTGATGATCAGCCACGATCTCGGCCTGGTCGCCAATGTCTGCCGCCGCGTTGCCGTCATGTATGCCGGCCGCATCGTCGAGGAGCGCGGCTCGGCGGATATTTTCCGCTCGCCCTCGCACCCCTATACGCAAGGCCTCGTCGCCTCGCTGCCCCGGCTCGGCAGTCGCGCTGCGCTTGGCCGGACCAGGCTCAAGGAGATCGCGGGCGTCGTTCCCGCGATCACAAGCTTCCCGGACGGATGCCGGTTCAATCCGCGCTGCGCGCAGGCGACCGATATTTGCCGAACCACTGCGCCGGGGACGGATTTGCTGGGCGCCGGCGGTCTGGTGAGGTGTCACCATCATGCATGAGCCACAGGGGAGGCCGGACGACGATCTCATTCTCAGCGTCGAGGATCTCGCAGTCCATTTTCCGCTGCGGGGCGGCTTGCTAGGCCGCGAAAGACGGCTGCTCCGTGCCGTCGACGGTGTCGATCTCAGCTTGAGGCGCGGCGAATGCCTCGGCCTCGTCGGCGAGTCCGGCTCGGGCAAATCGACGATTGCGCTCTCGATCCTCGGTCTCCTGACACCGACGCGCGGCCGCATCGTGCTGGACGGGCAGGTCGTCACGAACAGGCAGTCCGCGGACCGCAAGGCGCTGGCTCGCATCGTGCAGATCGTGTTCCAGGATCCCTACGCCTCGCTCAATCCGCGCCAGACCGTTCGCCGCACGCTCGAAGATCCCTTGCGCGTCCATGGCGTGACCGCGAAAAGCGAGATCGAGGATCGCGTCGCGACGATGCTGCGGCATGTGGGACTGCGGCCCGAACAGGCTGACCGCTACCCGCATGAATTCTCGGGCGGCCAACGTCAGCGCATCGGCATTGCGCGGGCGCTGATCCTCAATCCCAGGATTGTCATCTGCGACGAACCGGTCTCGGCGCTCGATGTCTCAATCCGCGCCCAGATCATCAATCTCTTGCTGGAATTGAAGGAGACACTCGGTCTGTCCTACATCATGATCAGCCATGACCTCGGCGTCGTCGAGCACATGAGCGACCGCGTCGCCGTGATGTATCTCGGCCGCATCGTCGAGAATGGCCACTGGCGCGAGATTTTTGAACGGCCGGCGCATCCCTATACGCAGGCCCTGATCGCCGCCATCCCCGATCCCTTGCGCCACGCCCCGCTGGCGACCACGGGCGGTGACCTGCCCAATCCGCTCAATCCCCCGGACGGATGCGCGTTCAGCCCGCGCTGTCGTTACGCCGAAGCGGTGTGCCGGAGCGAGCCGGGGCCGGCGCTGGAGACGCGGCCGGACGGGCACGCGGTGAGGTGCTGGCGAGCTGACGAGATCGCCTATCAGACGTCATTGGCCGCGACGTAGCAGCTTGCTCAATGTCCGCTTCGACCCGAAAGCGACGGAATGGCTTTGTTGCCGCGAAGTGATGCAATGGGCCAAGAGGGATCAGCCCTATTTGCCACGATATCTGAGAGCGTCCGCCAGCAGCGTAAACGCCGGCGAGGGTTGCCGCCGGCTCGGATAGTATAGATGATAGCCAGAGAACGGCGGACACCAATCCGCCAGTACGCGAAGCAGCCGGCCTTGCGATACGTACGGCTGCACGTGTCCCTCAGTCAGGTAGGCGAGGCCTAGACCCTTCAACGCGCCATCGAGAAGGAGACCGGCGCTGTTGAATACCAGCTGCCCCTCGACCCGCACATTGAGCTCGCGCCCATTCTTCTCGAACTCCCAAGCGTAGAGGCTGCCGCCGTGCGTCGGCAGGCGCAGGTTGAGACAGTTGTGTTGAGTCAGGTCCTGCGGCGTTTTCGGCCGCTTGCGATCGACGAAGTACGATGGCGAGCCGACGACGGCCATTCGGAGATCGGGGCTGACGCGCACGGCGATCATGTCCTTGGCGACGAGCTCCCCGGGGCGGATGCCGGCATCGACCTGCTGTGCCACGATGTTGGTCAGCCCGTAGTCGATGATGACCTCGACATGGATGTCGGGGTACTTAGGCAGGAGCTTCCCAAGCGCCGGCAGAAGGATCTCGGCGGCAGCGTATTCGGTAGCCGTCAGCCGAACGGTTCCAGCAGGCTTCTCCCGCAATTTGCCCAGCTCGGCGAGATCTGCATCCATCTCGGTGAACTTGGGGCCGACACTTAGGAACAGCCGTTCCCCGGCTTGTGTCGGGGTGACGCTGCGCGTCGTCCGGTTCAACAATCGAACCCCGAGCCGCTCCTCTAGGCCACGGACGATCTGGCTGAGCGCGGACTGCGTCATGCCCAGCTTCGCCGCCGCGCGCGTGAAATTGCGTTCCCTCGCGACAGCGAGAAAGGCGATGAGGTCGCTTGCGTCGTCCCGATTCATCCATAAGCCTGCCTAATGACTGCATTCACAATTTATCACCTAATCGCGCGGGCGAGGAAGGCCTAGGTTCTGATCAGCCATCGAGCCGCAGCACGGCTCCAGAAGAAGGCAAGGACCTATGACAGACGGAATCAAGCACAAGATCGTCGTGGTGACCGGAGCGAGCAGCGGGCTAGGCGAGGCCACTGCGCGGCTCCTGTCGGCGCAGGGCGCGACTGTCGTGCTCGGCGCCCGGCGGGCGGATCGCCTCCAGGCGCTCGCGAACGAGATCGAGGCGCGCGGCGGGAACGCGCATGCTCTGGAAACGGATGTGACCCGCCGAGAACAGGTGAAGGCACTTGTCGACTCTGCAGTGCAGACCTACGGCCGCATCGACGTCATGATCAACAATGCCGGTCTGATGCCGCAGGCTCCGCTCGAGCAACTGAACGTCGACGAGTGGGACCGGATGATCGACGTCAACCTCAAAGGAGTGACGTACGGCATCGCCGCCGCGCTTCCGCACATGCAGCGGCAGAAGTCGGGTCATTTCGTCAACGTGTCGTCCGTCGCGGGACACAAGGTCGGACCCGGCTTCGCCGTCTACGCGGCGACGAAGTTCGCCGTCCGCGCGCTGTCGGAAGGCCTGCGGCAGGAGGTGAAGCCTTACAACATCCGGACGACGGTGATCTCGCCGGGTGCGGTGGCGACCGAGCTCCTGAATACGATCTCGGACCCCGCGGCAGCGGCGGGAATCCGCTCGTTCTATGATCAGGTGGCAGTGCCCGCAGAATCGTTCGCGAGGGCCGTTGCGTTCGCGCTGAGCCAGCCTGCGGAAGTCGACATCAACGAGATCCTCTACAGGCCGACCAGGCAGGAGCTCTGAGGCATGTCGATCGCAGCCACGCAGCAGCCTGTCTCGGCGCCCGGAGTCACGGCCACGCTGCTCCCGATCATGGGTGTCGTCTTCGTCGCCTTCCTCGTCATCGGCGTGGCCATGCCCGTGCTTCCTCTTCACGTGCACGATGGGCTGGGTCTCGGCACGTTCGTGGTGGGCCTCGTCGCCGGAAGCCAGTTCGCCGCATCGTTGATCTCCCGGCCGTGGGCCGGTCACTTCTCTGACGCGCGGGGAGCCAAGCGTGGGGTCGTCGCCGGCCTGCTGGCGGCGGCCGCCGCGGGGCTGCTGTATTTGCTGTCGCTTGGCTTCAGCGGGTCTCCGTTGCTCTCGGTCGCGATCCTCCTCTTGGGCCGTGGGCTCCTCGGCGGAGCGGAAAGCTTCATCATCACGGCCGCGGTGAGCTGGGGGCTGGCGCTCGCCCATTCCGGCAACACCGGTAAGGTCATTGCCTGGGTCGGATCGCCCATGTTCGCAGCCTTCGCGATCGGCGCCCCTGCCGGCTCCGCGCTATATGCGGCCCACGGCTTCGCGGCGATCTCGCTCGCGACCACATTGGCGCCGCTCGTCGCTCTGCCGCTGGTCGCTCTGCTCCCGGCGGTCGCGCCGGAGAAGCACGCGCGCGCCTCCTTCGTCGAAGTGATCGGTGCAGTCTGGGTGCCAGGTCTGGGCTCGGCACTCGGCTCCGTGGGCTTTGGCGCAGTCACCACGTTCGTCGCCCTGCTGTTCGCGACGAGGGGATGGGCCAACGGATGGTCCGCCTACACCACGTATGCGATCGCCTTCATCCTGGCCCGCGTGTTCTTCAGCCATCTGGCCGACAGGATCGGCGGAGCGAAAGTCGCGCTGGTCTGCGCGGCGATCGAGGCCGTCGGCCAGGCGCTGATCTGGCTGGCCGTTCGTCCGGAGATGGCCCTCGCCGGCGCTGCGCTCACCGGCTTCGGCTTCTCGCTGGTCTATCCCGGCTTCGGCGTGGAGGCGGTCCGTTGCCGGCGCAGAGCCGTGGCCTCGCCATGGGCGCCTACACCGGTTTCCTCGATCTCGCCCAGGGTCTCGCCAGCCCTGCGCTCGGATTGATCGCGGCCGGAGGGAGACTGAACGCTCTGTTTCTCGTCAGTTCGGCGACCGTGCTGTGCGCGTCGCTCGTCGCTTGGTGGCTGATCGCGAACCCGATGACATCGGAAGGATCCCTACAATGAGAACGCTCGCCGCGACTTTGATCTCACTCTGCCTGTTCGCCGTCGCGGCCGCGGCGCAGGCACCCCACCAAGGAGCAAACGGCATGCCCAAGCCCGAAGACATCCGCGCCGTCGCGCCGGCCCTCGAAGGGTATGCGCAGAAATTCATCGTCGACGACCTGTGGAAGCGAACGGGCCTCTCCCGTCGCGACCGCGGCATCGTCACGGTTGCCGCGTTGATCGCCCGCGACCAAATCGTCGAACTGCCGCACTACCTGGCCCTCGCGCTCGACAGCGGCGTGAAGGCGTCGGAGATATCGGAGATCATCACCCACTTGGCGTTCTACACGGGCTGGGCGAACGCGATGGATGCGATCCCGGCGGCCAGGGAAGTGTTCAAGAGCCGCAACATCGGAGCCGACCAGCTCCCGCCGGCCTTAGGACCGCAGCTCTCGCTCGACGAGGCGGCGGAGAAGCAGCGGGCCACGCGCGTCGGAGAGCAGTTCGGGCAAACCACGCCAAGCCTCGTCGAGTACACGACAGACGTGCTGTTCCGGGATCTCTGGCTCCGGCCGGCTCTCGCTCCCCGCGACCGCAGCCTCGTCACCGTGAGCGCTCTCATCGCGACCGGTCAGGTCGCGCAGATCGCCTATCACCTGAACCGCGCGATGGACAACGGGTTGACGCGGGAGGAAGCCGGCGAGGTGCTCGGCCATCTCGCCTTCTACGCCGGCTGGCCCAACGCATTCTCCGCAGCGCCGGTCGTCAAGGACGTCATCGAGAAGCGTCCACACTGAGGAATCCAGCAATGCCACACGTCATCGTCAAACTCTATTCGGGCAAAAGCCAACTCCAGAAGCAAGCCCTTGCGCAAGCGGTCGCCGAAGCGGTCACTGGCGCGCTCTGCTACGGAGAGGAATCCGTTTCCGTCGGCATCGAGGACGTCGAGCCGAAACACTGGACCGAAAAGGTCTACAACCCCGACATCATTGCCAAGCCGGACACCATCTACAAGAAGCCCGGGTACGACCCTCGATGAGCGAAGGCGTGAGATGATCACACGTCGGAACGTACTCGTCAGCGGCGCCGTCGCTGTTACCATCGGAGTTCACCGGGCGCTCTCGTCCGAAACACAGAAGGAATCTCAAATGGATATCGACATCAAACGAAACGGCTCGCGTCCCTCCCAAAAGGGACCGGAAGACTGGTTCACTGGGACGGTCCGGATCGACCCGCTGTTCCAGGCTCCCGATCCGGCCCGAGTAGGAGCTGGCCAGGTCACGTTCGAGCCCGGCGCTCGGACAGCCTGGCACACGCATCCCCTAGGTCAGACCCTAATTGTGACCGCCGGGCTTGGGTGGGTGCAGCGTGAGGGCGGTGCGATCGAGGAGATTCGGCCCGGCGACGTTGTCTGGTTTCCTCCCGGACTGAAGCACTGGCATGGCGCTTCACCGACGACGGCAATGACCCACATTGCGATCCAGGAATCCGTTGGCGGCAAGAATGTTGATTGGTTGGAAAAGGTGAGGGACGACCAGTATCGGAAATGATGGCAGGCGCCGTCCCCTTCGCATCAGTTTAGACCGACGCAGCGGGGACTTGCCGGCCGGTTGATGGCCGTTTTGCTAGAAGAAACACCGGCGCCGCGGTCGCTTGACGCCGAGTTGTTGCGGCTTTGCGGTCGCCTCAACTCCTGATGCTGCCGACCAAGCGCGGGGGTGTATTCGAAAGTGCGTGCTCGGCCAGCAAGGCGCGCAGCCATTCGCGGAAGCTCACGATCTCGGGGCAATCCGCGGTGCCTTCAGGCGCGACGAGCCAATCACCCAGTCCCGATCCCTCATCCATCCGCTCGCAGCGATAGCCCGGATGGTGGCCAAGACCGCGAGCGATCAGCAAGTCGACCTTGCCCTCGACCAGCTCGTGCAGGCCGGCGGGCTGCAGCACCCGCAAACCGATATCTGGATGCGCGCTGCGAAACTCCGCCAATGCGAGGCGGCGCAGGTCGATGCTGCCATGAACGCCCAATTGTAGCAGCACTGCACCTGCCGGCTTCAATTGCGAGGTCGCCTCGGCGATGTGGCGAAAGCCTTCGGATATCCCCGGTAGATAGGCCCGGCCGGCCGCGGTGAGGATGAGTTGCTTATGCAGCCGCTCGAACAGGCGTACGCCGAGGCGCGCCTCCAGCGCCTTCACCTGCTGCCCCACGGCGGCGGGCGTTACGTGCAGCTCGTGCGCGGCGAATTTGAAGCTGAGATGCCGCGCGGCGGCTTCGAATGCGCGGAGCGCGTTGAGCGGTGGAAGGATGTAAGTCATTGCTGCCCAGTTTGTCACTGAATGGCTGCGTGCTTGCAATAGATTTTCTTGCGCTGAACCGCCGCAATAGTGCTTTGCGCCGCGGCGTTGCCGCCGGATAGGGTCGGCCGCAACACGGAGAGACCCCATGCCGCAAGTTCACGTCGTCACCCACAATCCCGCAACGGTCCACGCTCCAGCCGGCGGCTACAGCATGGGACTTGAACTGAAGCAGCATCGCCGCCTCTTGTTCATCAGCGGCCAGGTGCCAGAGAGATCGGACGGCACCGTGCCCGAAGGTTTCGAGGCGCAATGCGAGCAGGCCTGGCGCAACGTCAGGGAAGTGCTCGCCGCTGCGGGTCTGGGCGTCGAGCATCTGGTCAAGGTCACCACGTTCCTGACCGACCGCAACCAGGTCGTGCCCAACCGCACTATTCGTCGGGCGGTGCTCGGGGAGCACCAACCCGCGCTGACGGTCGTGATCGTCGAGACCGTTGACAGCAAATGGCTGCTGGAGATCGAGGCGATCGCCGCAGAATGAAACCGGCGTCGCCCACATTGCAATGAGCCAATCATATCGGGTGTCCAATGGCTGAGATCCATCCTTTCTACGAGACGCATCGGGACGCAATGGAAGCCGCCATGCGGCATCGCCTCGACCTTGCCGATGCGATATTGCGCGAGCGCGCGCGACTATCCGACATCGAGAAGATCAGGCAGGAAGTCATGGACGAATTCGAAATCGTGCTGACCCAAATGCCCTATGTCGGCGGCGCGGCCAGCCGCATGAGTGATTTCTTCATGCGTCTCACGGGTTTTATGGCCATCAGTCGGGTGCTCCGGCGCCACGGTGTGCCGGTCCCGGTGATCGGGGAGATCGAACGGGAAACCCACAAGGCGCAATTGCTCACCGTGTCAGAGGCGGAACGCCTTGCCTCGGGACGACAATTCCTGTCGTCCGAGAACCAAGCTCTGCTGCGCGAGCAGGCGGCAAGGAGCGTCACGGAAAGCCATCAGAGGGAGTTTCCGGAGGACTTCGTCTACGATTTCGTAGAGCCGGATCCAGGAGACACCTTCGAATTCGGCATCAACTACAAGGCCTGTGGCTTCTGCAAGCTCGCAGCGCGCCACGGCGACAAGGACATCCTGCCGAACATTTGCGGGCTTGATTTCGACGCCTATGCCACGAAGGCATCCGCCTGGAAAGGACGCAAACGTTGGCCGGCGGTGCGAGCCATTGCAATTTCCGCTTCTCGCGGCTGCCGTCGGATACGGAGGCCGAGAGTTAGGACGCGTTCCCTGGCTTCGCGATTGAGACGATCCAGGATTCCTCTGCTGCCTTCACATCGTCATTGCGAGCGCAGCGAAGCAATCCGGAATCTTTCCGCGGTGACAGTCTGGATCGCCTCGCTCCGCTCGCAATCACGGGAGCAGGCACCGCCTCTCGGAGCCGCCGGCCATCGTGACATCATGCCCCTGTTTTGCCCGACGAGTCAAATCCACTTCGCAAAATCCGCAATGCCGCAATGCCGCGAAGCCGCCGGCAAGTCATTGATTTCGCTGGCCCCGGCTACTGTGCATGGGGTTGTTTTCGCTGTTTTCCTTTTGAAGGCCGTCTACTCCGCGGCTTTTTCCCTCAGTCGCTGCGCATAGACGTTAATGACCAGCGCCGCCAGCAGGATCAGGCCGCGGATCAGGATCTTCAAAAAACTGTCGATGTTGACGTGGTCGAGCCCGTTATTGAGAACACCAAGAACGAAAAGCCCGACGATGGTGTTGCCGATCCCGCCGCGGCCGCCGAACAGGCTGGTGCCGCCGACAACGACGGCGGCGATGGAGTCGAGCAGGTAGGTGTCGAATTCGTTCTGCTGCGCGCTGCCGAAATGGGCAACGCCGAGCATGCCGCCAAGGCCGGAGCAGACCGCCGAGATCACCATGACCGCGCCGAGGATCAGCTTGACGTTGAGGCCGGAATATTCGGCCGCCTCGCGATTGCCTCCGACCATGTAGACGTAGCGGCCGAAGCGCGTGTAGGTCAGCACCAGATGCCCGCCGAGCAGCATGATGGCGGCGACGATGACGATCCAGGGGATGCCACCGATCGAGCCCGAGCCGAGCGTCGTGATCAGGCTCGGCACCTTGTAAGCGATCTGGCCGCGCACCAGGAGCGCCGAGATGCCGGCCGCGATCTGCATCATCGCCAGCGTCATGATGAAGGAGGGGATGCCGATCACGGTCAGCCCCAGCGCATTGACGAGGCCGAGCAGCGCGCAGAGCAGGATCGACAGGATGATGGCGACCGCGCCGGGCAGCGGCACATTCGCGATGTTGACGTAGGATTCCTGGAGCGTGAAATAGGCGACCGCGATGCCGGTGACGTTGGCGATGCTGGCGATCGAGAGGTCGATCTCGGCGCAGAGGATCACGAAGGTGAGGCCGACCGCGATGATGCCTGTCACCGACACTTGCGTGAGGATGTTGCCGAGATTGTCGAGCGTCGCGAAGGAGGGGCTGGCGAAGGCGAAGAAGCCGGACAGGAAAATCAGCGTCAGGAATGGCGCGATGTTGCGCATCTGCGAGCGCAGGAAGGGCGCAAGTCCCCGCGCTCGAGCAGCCGCCGCCGGAACCGTGTCACTGCTCGCCATGGTGCTTCTCCGTCACGCCGCTTCCAGCAGGCGGTCCTTGCTGACCGGCTCGTTCCTGAATTCCCGCACCAATGCGCCGCGCTTGAGCACGAGGATGCGGTCGGCCAGCGACAGCACCGTTTCCGGCTCGGTCGACAGCACGATGACGGCAAGCCCCTTGGCACGGAGGTCGCGGACGATGTTGATGACGTCGTTCTTGGCGCCGACATCCATGCCGCGGGTCGGCTCGCACAGCACCAGAAGCTTGGGCGGATAGGTCAGCCATTTCGCCAGCGCTACCTTCTGCTGGTTGCCGCCGGAGAGCATGCCGAGGTCGAGGCCGACCACGGGCGGTCTGATCTGCAATTGCTCGACCTGGCGCCTTGCGATATCGCGCTCCTGCGCCGGCTTGAGCAGCAGCGCCGAGATGCGATCCAAAATGCTGATCGAGATGTTCTTGTAGACCGGCTCCTGGTGAAACAGCATGTCGCGCCGGCTCTCGGGCACCAGCGCGACGCCGGCGCGCCGCGCCGCCGCCGTGCTGGCGAAGGTCTTTGGTGTGCCCTCGACGGCGAGCGTGCCGCTGTCCGGCTTCAGCTTGCCGAACAGGATGCGCGACAGCTCCTGCTGGCCGCAGCCCATGAAGCCGTAGATGCCGAGCACCTCGCCGGCGCGGGCCTCGAACGAGACATCCTGAAGGCTGCGCGCGAGGGAGAGCTGGTCGACCTTCAGGACGACCGGGCTGTCGCTCGGCCGCGGCAGCATCAAATCGTCAGTGTAGCTATGCTCGAGCGTTTCGCCGCCGCGGCCGATCATGGCCTCGATCAGCGCGCCCTTGCTGGTCGCGGCGCTGGCGGTCTCCGCGACCTTCCGCCCGTTGCGGAAGACGGTCACCGTGTCGGACACGCGCAGAATGTCCTCGATGAAATGCGAGATGAAGACGATCGCAGTGCCTTCCTCGCGCAGACGCCGGAGCGTTGTGAACAGCCGCTCGACCTCGGGTGGAGAGAGGGCGGAGGTCGGCTCGTCCAGGATGACGATGCGAGCGCCCGAGAACAGCACGCGAGCGATCTCGATCAACTGCTGGAGCCCAATCGGGAGGTCCCCAAGCCGCGACATCGGGTCGACGTCGATGCCGAAGCGGGCGAGCTGCTCGCCCGCTTCGCGCGCCATCCGCCGCCATTGCACCAGGCCGAACCGGTTGACCGGCTGGTTGCCCAGAAAGACGTTCTCCGCAACCGTGAGGTCGGGCGCAACGCTGAGCTCCTGGTGCACCATGGCGATGCCGGCCGCATGGGCATCGCGCGCCGAGCGGAAATGCGTTTGCGCCCCGTCAACCAGGAAGCGGCCGGAGAATTCGGTGTGCACGCCGGCGATGATCTTCATCAGCGTGCTTTTGCCGGCGCCGTTCTCGCCGACGAGACCATGGATCTCGCCGGGAAGAAGCGCGAAGTCGACACCACGAAGCGCTTCGACGCCGCCGAAGCTCTTCGTGATGCCCTTCAGTTCCAGGATGGGCTGATGTCCCGCAGGCATGGAGGCTCAGATCAGGAAGTGATCCTGCATCCATTGCATCCCGGCGGCATTGGCCTTGGTCACGACCGGGCCGTCGGTGACGACGTTCTTCGGGATTCCCTGTCCGCTCTTCTCGCCGCCGACCACGGCCGATACGCCTGCAATGATGGCGCCGCCATGGATGCGGCACGACGGATTGCGCACGGTCGCGAACATGCGACCCTCGCTCACCGCCTGGATCGCCGGCGGCATGGCATCGACGCCGCCAATCAGGATGTTGGTGCGGTTGCGGGCCTTCATGATGTTGTAGGCGGCGAGCGCCATGTCGTCATTGTGGAAGAACGCAGCGTCGATCTGCGGATATTTGGTGAGATAGGTCTCCCAGAGGCGGGCGGTCTTGGAGACGTCCCAGTCGGCCGGTTGGGTGTCGAGCACCTCGATGCCAGGGAATTGCTTGACCACCGAGTTAAAACCCTTGGCGCGTCCTTGTGCGCCGGTGTGGCCGAGCGCACCCTGCGTCATGATGATCTTGCCCTTGCCGCCCATCGCGTTGCACAGCGCCTGCGTTACCGAGGCGCCCATGAACTCGTTGTCGGGGGCAAGGAAGGAGTGGACATTGATCTGGTCGAGCGGCGCAATCAGCGTGTCCATGTCGATGACGGGCGTGCCGGCGTCGATCATCTTCTGCACGGGCTGGGTGAGGGTGCCGATGCCGAAGGCCTGAATCGCGACGAAATCCCATTTCTGCGAGGCCATGTTGTCGATCGCGGCGCGCTGCTTGACCGCGTCGAGCTGACCATCGAACCAAGTCACCTCGACATTGAACAGCTTGCCCCAGAACTCCGCGGCCTGCTTGCCCTGCGCGCACCAGGTGGCCTGGAGGCCCGCGTTGGAGAAGGCCGCTTTCAGCGGTTTCTCGCTTCGTCCGACTTCGGCTGCAAGTGCTGGGTTTATGCCCATGCTGCCGAGGATGGCAGTCGCGGCGCCGGCGGTCGCTGCCGCCTGAAGAAGATCGCGCCTCGTCGTCGAAAAATCTTTCGTCCCGGACATCGCTCGCTCCCGTAAAATATTATCGTCGGCGCGTCATTGAATGCGCGACCGATGTCCGAAAGTGTCTCACAAGAGCTGATGCCACTCAATCTGCAATCAATCGCTGGATCGCAGCATCAGCGTCTGCCCCGATCATCAGCGTGAGCATCGATCCCATCACGAGCTCGCTGCCTATCGAGCGGAACGTCGCCCCACGTTTCGGGATACTCTTCGAACAAACGCCGATAGACCCAGCGGCGTCAGATTTCTCGCAGCGCGACGCCACCAGCTCGAACCTCCGTTGGACGGATTGGCGGACGCGCTCATTGGCATCGAAACCATGGGCAAATAAAATGCGGGCAAAAAAAAGCGGGGCCCTGGCCCCGCTCAAAAATTGTGTCGACCCTATTATCCCCGATTCTAAGATTTGCTCTTGATTGACGGGGCGACGCTGCGTTTTGCGCGCCAGGGGCTCCTCCCGAGACTTGGACCACCAGGCTTCGACCTCACGGCCAGCCTGAGCAAGAGGGATGCTAGATCAACTTTTCTCACTTGTCATCATTTTCGGCAACGAATGTTCAAAATTCGAGCATGTAACGAAATGATCGGGCTCATATCCCTGTAAATGTATGGGAAATAACAGGAATTTTTGGATGAGGGAGGTGGCTTGACTTGCCTCAATGCCGGACCCCTGGCGCCCCGGGCAGGGTGCTCCCGACCACTTCGAGATGTTTTCGCTAGGCCAACAAGGCGGCGGAACCGACCTCGACTCGGGGCTTGGGGCGGTGTTTAGTTAGGGGACGAACGAACGGTTCGGCGGATGCGCGCGCGCTTGCAAAAATTCCTACCCGTTGTCCTGCTCGCCCTGGCGATGCAGGTGCTGGCGCCGATTGCCGCCTGCTTGGCGGCCGGCCAGGCCGTTGCCGATCCGCTGTCCGCCGGCGTCATCTGCCACAGCGGGGGTGAGCAGGGGGGCCTGAACGATCAGTCCGGCAGCCCCACCGCGCACACCGGCGCGTGCGCGCTGTGTTGCTTGGCGCAGGCCAACGCCTCGCTCGATTCGGCGCCCCAAGTTGGGCTCTCCATCCCCTTCCGTCACGCCAAGCGCGTGGCATGGCACGCCTTGGACATATCCGTCGTTGCTGCCGATAGGGGCTTTGGCGCCCAGGCGCGCGCGCCCCCTCAATTTTCCTGACCCGCGACGAACTTGCGCTCGGTGCGGCTTGCTGATGCCGCATCTCGCTTCGCAACAGATCGGCTGCGTGCCGCTGTCAGGAAATGTCCCATGCCTTGTCTTCGTTCTTTGCGGAGTGTGCACGCGCGCTGCATTCTGCTCGCGTCCGTATCGATTTTGGCTTTTCCACACACTTCGGGTGCCCAGGTAAGTCGGTCGGAACTTCCCTCGGTTATTGTTGAAGCTCCACAGCAAAAGCGCGCGGCTCGGGTCCGGCCTCAGCGCGACGCGGTGCGATCAGCGCGTGTGGCGCGAAGCGCACGACCGGCTGGCCTGCCGCAGCAAGCCGCGAGCGTGCAAGGCGCCAGGGTCCCTGGGTCCCTGACGGTGCTGACCGCGCAACAAGCGCTGACGGAAATCAACCAGACGCCGGGCGGCGTAGCGCTCGTAACGGCGGAATCTTACAGGAATTCGACGCCCGCCAACACGATCAAGGACGTGCTGGACTACGTGCCTGGCGTGTTCGCCCAGCCTAAATGGGGTGACGACACGCGGCTCTCGATTCGCGGATCGGGCCTGTCGCGCAACTTCCACCTTCGCGGCGTCCAACTCTACATGGACGGCATCCCGATCAGCACTGCCGACGGCTATGGCGATTTCCAGGAGATTGATCCTACTGCCTACAAATATGTCGAAGTCTACAAGGGCGGGAACGCACTCCAGTTCGGCGCGAATTCCCTCGGGGGCGCCATCAACTTTGTAACTCCGTCGGGCCGCGATTCATTTCCGAACGGCGTGTCTTTCGACGTCGGAGGTTTCGGCTTCAAGCGGCTTCAGGCGAACGCAGGCGGCGCGAACGGGCCGTGGGACGGTTTCGTGACCGCTTCCACGCAGGCCGCTGATGGATTTCGCGATCATAGCTTCGGCTCGAGCAATCGCTTGAGCGGCAATTTCGGCTATCAATTCTCTCCGGACGTTGAGACACGGTTTTACCTCAACGCCAACGAGGTGCGGCAGCGGATCCCTGGTACCGTGACCAAGGCGTCTGCCTTGACCGATCCGGAGGCTGCCGCTCCGGCGAACGTTGCCATGGATCAGCAGCGTAATATCGATACAGTCAGGTTGGCCAACAAGACGACCGTCCGCTTCGATGACACCAAGCTTGAATTCGGCGCCTTCGGGCTCGACCGCCATCTGATGCATCCGATTTTCCAGTGGCTGGACTACCGCTACAAGGACTATGGAGGCTTCGCGAAGGTCACGGATGACCGCACCATCGGCGGTTTTCGCAACAGACTGGTCGCGGGTGTCTACGTATTGAATGGTAGCATCGCCAATCAGCAGTTTGCCAATCTTGCCGGTCAGAAGGGCAGGCTGCTTTCTTCCTCGATCGATCGCTCGGAGAACGCCTCCGTTTATGTTGAAGACAGCTTCTACTTCCTTCCGGGTGTCGCAATGATAGCCGGTACCCAGTTTCTGTACGCAACTCGCAATCGGCAGGATCGCTTCCTCGGCGACGGAGATCAATCGGGAGCAACGCGGTTCAATCTCTGGTCGCCGAAGGCAGGCCTCCTGTGGCAAATCGATCCAACATGGCAAGCTTTCGCAAATGTCTCGCGAAGTGCCGAGGTGCCGAGCTTCGGTGAGAGCTCGATTGGTCCCGGCATTCCAACCATCCCGTTCACCAGCATCCGCGCACAGATCGCGACCACGTACGAAGTCGGAACGCGCATGAGGCGGCCGGATTATGCCTGGGAGCTCACCGCCTATCGCGCCAATATTCGCGATGAGCTGCAATGCCTCTATAGCGCGTTCGGGAATTGCAACGTGACCAATGCCGACCGGACGCTTCACCAGGGAATCGAGGCCGGGGCAGGTGCAGCAATCTTTCGCGACATCTTCGTCAATGGCTCCGCGCCGGACAAGGTCTGGCTTAACGTCTCTTACACGTTCAACGACTTCCGTTTCGACCGCGACCCTGTCTTTGGGGACAATCAATTGCCGGGCGCGCCCCGTCATTACCTGCGCGCAGAGCTCCTCTACAAGCATCCGACGGGTCTCTATGTCGGCCCCAACGTCGAATGGGTGCCACAAGGCTATTTTGTCGATAGCATGAACACGCTCAAGACAGAGCCTTATGCGCTGTTGGGATTGAAAGCCGGGTTCGACAATGGCGGTCCGCTATCCGCCTATGTCGAGGGACGCAATCTCACCAACAAGACCTACATTGCTAGCGCGAGCATCATCGATCGGGCAACGGCGACGTCACCCTTGTTCGAGCCGGGCACCGGGCGGGCGGTATACGCCGGAATAAGGTATCGATGGTGACGCACCAAATAGCAAATGACCACGGACGTCTCCGCCAGAGTAATCATCAATGAGGCTATCGAAATGAAGAAAGTGAAGCAGACTCTCCTCACAATCGCGCTGCTGCTGGGCGGCTGCGCCGTTGCATCGGCCGACGACGTCAAGGCCGGCGATCTCGTGATCTCGCAAGCCTGGAGCCGGGCGACGCCGGGCGGCGCCAAGGTCGCGGGCGGCTATCTCACCATCGAGAACAAGGGGGCGGCGGCCGACAGGCTGGTCAGCGCTTCCGCGGACCTCGCGGGGAAGACCGAGATTCACGAGATGGCGATGGACAATGGCGTGATGAAGATGCGCCCGCTGGACAAGGGGCTCGTCATTGATCCCGGCAAGACCGTGAGGCTTGCGCCCGGCGGCAATCATTTGATGCTCCAGGAGCTGAAGGGCGCGTTCAAGCAGGGCGACAAGGTGCCAGTGACGCTTCAGTTCGAGAAGGCCGGCAAAGTCGCAGTCTCCCTCGACGTGCAGGGCGTCGGCGCGCAGGCGCCGGGCGATGCCGAGCATTCAGGTCATATGGACATGAAGAAAATGCCGGATCACTCGGGGATGAAGATGAAATGAGACGGATCCGAACTCTCGGGAGGCTGAACATGTCGAAGCTATTCCGCCTGATCCTGATTGCTGCGTTCGCCGCCTCGCCGGCGGCGGCGCACGTGTCGCTCGAGACCAAGCAAGCCACGGTGGGTGCGTCTTACAAGGCTGTCTTCACAGTGCCCCATGGTTGTGCGGGTTCGCCCACGGTGAAGATCCGCGTGCAGATTCCGGAAGGGGTGATCGCGGTGAAGCCGATGCCGAAGGCAGGCTGGACCATCGATGTCGTCGAAGGCAAATATGCCAGCGAATATGACTATCACGGCAATAAGGTCTCGTCCGGCGTCAAGGAGGTCGCGTGGGCCGGCGGCAAGCTGCCGGACAAGAACTATGACGAGTTCGTCATGCATACGGTCCTAACCGACAAGCTCAAGCCGAACACGACGTTGTATTTCCCCGTTGTCCAGGAATGCGAGACCGGTGTCAGCCGTTGGATCGAGATCCCGGCTGAGGGGGCCGGGCATTCGCAGGAGGGCAAGTCGCCCGCCCCGGGTGTGAAGCTGCTGCCGAAACCCTGATGCGCCTGCTCGCCGCGCTCGCGACGCTGCTCCTGGTCATCGGCTTTGCGACCGGGGCCTCGGCGCATGCGGCACTCATCTCGGCCGAGCCGGCGAGCGGCAGCAGGCTCATGGCCGCGCCGGAGGCTGTGATGCTGCGTTTCAACGAGGCCGTCACGCCCGGCGCGATCCGGCTGATCGATGGCGCGGGCAGGACGCGGGACGATCTGCGCATCGACGCGTCGGGGGAGGCCATTTCGGTTGCGATGCCGCCGGACCTGCCGCAGGGTACGGCGGTCTTCAGCTATCGCGTGATTTCGCAGGACGGCCATCCCGTGGCCGGATCGGTGATCTTCTCGATCGGCATGCCGACGGGGACGAAGCCTCTCGCGAATACGGATAGCGGGTTGAGCATACTCATCTGGCTGGCGCGGGTTGGTCTTTACATCGGGCTGTTTGTTGGTGTCGGCGGTGTGTTGTTCGCGCACTGGATCGCGTGGTCGACGACCAGCATGATCGTGCCGCGCGTGGCACTCGCGATCGGCCTTCCGAGCGCGGTGATGTCCCTCGGTGCGCTGGGTCTCGATCTTCTCGGCCTGCCACCGGCAGCTCTTGCGACGGCCGCGCCTTGGAAAGTCGCATTCGCGACCAGCGCCGGCCCCGCCTTGCTGGTCGCCGTCGCTGCGATGCTGCTGGCCCTGATGGCGCTGCGTGCTGCCTGGTACGCGCGCGCTCTTGCGTTCATCGCGTTCATCGGCGTCGGCCTGTCACTGGCCACGACCGGGCACGCCGCAACGGCGCCACCCGAAATGTTGACGCGGCCGGCGGTCTTCCTCCACGGTCTCGGCGTCGCGTTCTGGATCGGGGCGCTGGCGCCGCTCGTTGTGCTGGTGTCGAAGCCGGCGGCCACGGCCTTGCCTGTCGTAAACCGCTTCTCCCGAATCGCCGTGCTGGCCGTCGCCACGCTGGCCCTGACCGGCCTTGGGCTCGCTTTCGTCCAGCTCGAAAGGCTTTCAGCGTTGGTCGAGACCCGCTATGGCCTCATCCTTTCAATCAAGCTCGCGCTGGTCCTCATGCTGCTCGCACTCGCCGCGCTCAACCGCTTTCACCTGAGCCCGGCGCTGGCGAGCGATCACGAGGCCGCGTCCGCCCTCAAGCGCTCGATCCTGTTCGAATGCGCGATCGCACTCGTCATCTTCGCGGTCGTCGCCGGCTGGCGCTTCACGCCGCCGCCGCGGACCATGCTTCCCGGGGCGCCGCTCGCGATCCACGTCCACAGCGACAAGGCAATGTTCCAAGTCCTGGTCTCGCCGGGCAAGGCCGGTGTCGATGACTTCGTGGTCCAGCTCATGACCGGCGAGGGGACGCCGCTCGCGGCTAAGGAGGTGACGTTGACCTTGAGCCTGCCCGAGCGCGGCATCGAGCCGATGGAACGGGGTACCTCGCTGGAGCCGGACGGCTATTGGCATGTGCGCAAGGTCGAACTGCCCTTCGCTGGCCGCTGGCATATCCGTATCGATGCACTGGTGAGCGACTTCGAGAGCATTACGCTGGAGGATGAACTCGAGGTGGCGCCGCCCTAGGCTCGCCGGCTTTGCTGGCATGCTGCTCCTCAAGCCAAACCTGAGGTCAACGGAAAATGACAGGAATTCCGCCGCGTTAGCGGCTTTTCCTCACTCGCGGTCTTGTGTTTTCGCTCCCAATCCGGTTTCACTGCAACCCGTCACTGATTCCTAGAGTGTTGCCATGCGGTTGTCGCGATTCTTTCTGCCCATCCTGAAGGAAAATCCGAAAGAAGCCGAGATTGTCTCGCATCGGCTGATGCTGCGCGCCGGAATGATCCGGCAGGAGGCCGCCGGCATCTATGCCTGGCTGCCGCTTGGCTTCCGCGTGCTCAAGAAGATCGAGCAGATCGTGCGCGAGGAGCAGGACCGCTCGGGCGCGATCGAGGTGCTGATGCCGACGCTCCAGCTCGCCGACCTCTGGCGCGAGAGCGGCCGCTACGATGCCTATGGTCCGGAGATGCTGCGCATTGCCGACCGCCACAAGCGCGAGCTGCTGTACGGACCGACCAACGAGGAAATGATCACCGAGATCTTCCGCGCCTATGTGAAGTCCTACAAGAACCTGCCGCTCAATCTCTATCATATTCAATGGAAATTCCGCGACGAGCAGCGTCCACGGTTCGGTGTGATGCGCGGCCGCGAATTCCTGATGAAGGACGCATACTCCTTCGACCTCAACGAGGCGGCGGCGCGGGTCGCCTACAACAAGATGTTCGTCGCCTATTTGCGAACCTTCGCACGGATGGGGCTGAAGGCGATCCCAATGCGCGCCGAGACCGGCCCGATCGGCGGCGATCTCAGCCACGAGTTCATAGTGCTGGCAGAGACCGGCGAATCCGGCGTCTTCATCAATCGCGACGTGCTGGACCTGCCGGTGCCGGGCGAGGACGTCAATTATGAGGGCGATCTGACGCCGATCATCAAGCAGTGGACCTCGCTGTATGCTGCTACCGAGGACGTTCACGATTCCGCGCGGTTCGAGCAGGAGGTGCCCGCGGACAAGCGAGTGAACACCCGTGGCATCGAGGTCGGCCAGATCTTCTACTTCGGCACTAAATATTCCGAACCGATGAAGGCGCTGGTCGCCGGTCCCGACGGCGTCGAGGTGCCGATCCATGGCGGCTCCTACGGTGTCGGCGTCTCGCGCCTGCTTGGCGCCATCATCGAGGCCTGCCATGACGATGCCGGCATCAAATGGCCGGAAGCCGTCGCCCCGTTCCGCGCCGTGGTGCTCAACCTCAAGCAGGGCGATGCCGCGGTCGATGCGGCCTGCGAGAAGCTCTATGAGGAGCTCACCGCCAAGGGCGTGGATGTCCTCTATGACGATACCGACCAGCGTGCCGGCGCCAAATTCGCCGCCGCCGACCTGATCGGCATCCCCTGGCAGATCATGATCGGACCGAAGGGGCTTGCTGACGGCAAGGTCGAGATCAAGCGGCGAGCCGACGGCGCACGCGAGACCATGTCGCCTGCGGACGCGGTCGCCCGCCTAGTCGGCTGAATATTGTTCATCGCGCGATATCGCGGCCGCCAATCCGGCCACAATTGACCCCGAATCATGGGATTATCGAGCGATGGACGAGACCATGACCGAAACCGTGCAGACCGCGCCTTTTGCGCCATTCGAGTGGATGCTGTCGGGGCGCTATTTGCGAGCGCGCCGCAAGGAGGGATTCATCTCGGTCATCGCCGGGTTCTCCTTTCTCGGCATCATGTTGGGCGTGGCGACGCTGATCATCGTCATGGCCGTCATGAACGGCTTCCGCAAGGAGCTGCTCGACAAGATTCTGGGGCTCAACGGCCATATCCTGGTCCAGCCGCTGGAATCGCCGCTGACCGACTGGAAGGATGTCGCCGACCGCCTCAGCCAGGTCGAGGGCATCCGGCTCGCTGCTCCCGTGGTGGATGGCCAGGCGTTGGCGTCATCGCCATGGAACGCTTCGGGCGTCCTGGTGCGCGGCATCCGCTCCGACGACCTCAACAACCTCACCTCGATCGCCAAGAACATCAAGCAGGGCTCGCTCGAGGGCTTTGACGAGGGGCAGGGCGTCGCGATCGGCCGCCGGCTCGCCGACCAGCTGTCGCTGCATGCCGGCGACAGCGTGACGCTGGTGGCGCCGAAGGGCGCGGTCACCCCGATGGGCACAACGCCGCGCATCAAGCCGTACAAGATCGTCGCCGTGTTCGAGATCGGCATGTCCGAATACGATCTCGGCTTCGTGTTCATGCCGCTGGCCGAGGCGCAGGCCTATTTCAACCGCAGCAACGACGTCACCTCGATCGAGGTGTTCACCACCAACCCCGACAAGATCGACGCCTTCCGCAAGGCGGTGACGGATGCTGCGGGCCGCCCGGTGTTCCTGGTCGACTGGCGCCAGCGCAACTCGACCTTCTTCAACGCGCTCCAGGTCGAGCGCAACGTGATGTTCCTGATCCTGACCATGATCGTGCTGGTCGCAGCGCTCAACATCGTCTCCGGCCTGATCATGCTGGTGAAGGACAAGGGCAGCGACATCGCGATCCTGCGCACCATGGGTGCCTCGCAGGGCTCGATCATGCGGATCTTCCTGATCACGGGCGCCTCGATCGGCGTGGTCGGCACGCTGGTCGGTTTCTTCGTCGGTCTCGTGATCTGCCTCAACATCGAGTCCATCAGGCAATTCCTGTCCTGGCTCACCAGCACCGAGCTGTTCTCGCCTGAACTCTATTTCCTGTCGAAGCTGCCCGCCGAGATCGACGTCGGCGAAACCACGGCGGTTGTCGTCATGGCGCTGACGCTGTCGTTCCTGGCGACGCTGTACCCGTCGTGGCGCGCCGCGCGCCTCGATCCGGTCGAAGCGCTCCGGTACGAGTGAGGGGCTGATGGAGCAGCAGCATGGGGCGGATGATGTACCGGTCATTTATCTGCACGAGATAAAGCGGCAGTACGTGCAGGGCGAGATGCCGCTGACGATCCTCGACGGCGCCAAGCTGGCGTTGTGGCGCGGGCAGTCGGTCGCGTTGGTGGCGCCGTCGGGCTCCGGCAAGTCGACGCTGCTGCACATTGCGGGGCTGCTCGAGGCACCGGATTCCGGCGAGGTCTATGTCTCGGGCGCGCCGACCTCGCAGCTGCCCGACATCGAGCGCACCCAGTTGCGCCGCACCGATATCGGCTTCGTCTACCAGTCGCACCGGCTGCTGCCGGAGTTCTCGGCGCTTGAGAACGTCATGCTGCCACAGATGATCCGCGGCCTGAAAAAATCCGAGAGCGTCAAGCGCGCCAAGGAGATTCTGGGCTATCTCGGTCTCGGCGACCGCATCACCCATCGTCCGGCGGAATTGTCGGGCGGCGAGCAGCAGCGTGTCGCGATCGCGCGCGCGGTGGCCAACGCGCCGCGCGTGCTGTTTGCGGACGAGCCGACCGGCAATCTCGACCCCGGCACCGCCGAGCACGTGTTCCAGGCGCTGATGCAGCTGGTCAAGGCGACGCAGGTGTCGATGCTGATCGCGACCCACAACATGGAGCTCGCCGGGCGCATGGACCGGCGCGTCTCGCTGTCGAACGGCCAGGTGGTCGAGCTCGACTAAAATGCGAGAACAACCCCATGCACAGTAGCCAAGTGCTTGGCGGGACTTGCGAAAAAAATTGGCGACGGCGCTGCGCCGCGCCTCTAGGGCTCAAGGCCGGATCACCGTCAGTTTGAACGGCCCGCCATTGGCGGCGGCGTGTTCCACGGCCCCGTTGGCGTGGTCGAGATCGAACGCCGTCACCTCGTATTCGTCGAGCCTGAGCAGCCCGGCGCGCACCAGCGCGATCAGGCGGGTTGCTGCGTCCGGCGGGTACATCCAAACGCCGTGGATGCTGATGCAGTTGCGCATGATCCATGGGTAGGGCAGCTCGAGTCCTGCACCGCCCGCCATGCCGACGCCGCCCATGAGCACGACGCGGCCATACGGGCGCACCGTCATGACCGCCGCGCGCACCACATTGGTGCTGACCGAGGGCGGCATGATGTCGAGCACGCAGTCGATCGGACCTGATGATGCGTGCTTCATGCTCTCGCGGTCGTCGTCCTCAACGCCAGTCAGCTTGACCGGCTTCACGCGGCTGCCGAAGCGGCGGACGAGGTCGGCCAGGATTGTTTCGTTGCGGCCGGGCGCGACCACGCAGGCCGCGCCCATTGCCAGCGCGACCGAGACGGCCGCGCTGCCGAAATTGCCGGTGGCCCCGCTCACCAGCACGGTCTCGCCTGGTCGCAAGTTCGCGGCGAGGAAGCCGCCATAGGGCACGAGCAGCGTCCCAAGGGCGCACCATTGCGCCGCTGCCTCCGGCGTGATCGCGCCGAGCCGTGTGACGTTCTCGGTGGGCACCCGCATCTGCTCGGCAAACGAGCCGTGGCGAAAATGCTGTTGCAGGCGCATGCCGCCAGGGCCGGCGGCCGTGAGCCCTTGCAGGGCAATGTCGGGCGCAACGGCATCGTCGCGCGAACGCACCGTCGGATCGCAGAACACCCAGTCGCCGATCGCAAGCCTGGTTGCGTCCGGGCCGATCGCGCGCACCCGGCCGATGCCGCCGGGACCGGGGATCATCGGCAGTTCGAGCGCATAATTGCGTGTCCCGTCGAAGACCTCGTTCATGTAGGACAGCACGCGCGTGGCAACGACATCGACGATGACCTCGCCGGTGCCGAGCACCGGTTCGGGGGCATTCTCGATCACCAGTGGCGAGCCGAAGGATTTGAGTACGGCAGCTTTCACGATGTTTCACCTCTCAAGGTCGGGTGAAGCGCATATGCGCTGCCTTGGAGGGGACAAGAAGGCCTGGTATTATCCTAGTATTGCAAGGACCCTCCATGGCGGGAACGACATCATGGCCGACCCACGTCGCGTCGAATTCGGCGACTTTCTCAGGTCCCGCCGCGAAAAGCTGTCACCGAAGGCAGTAGGCCTTCCGGCGGGCCGCCGGCGACGCACCGCGGGGCTGCGGCGTGAGGAGGTCGCGCAGCTCGCCGGCATCGGCGTCGACTGGTACATCCGCCTCGAACAGGGCCGCACCGTCAGCCCCTCGATCACCACCGTCGATGCGCTCGCCCGCGCGCTGCGTCTCAGCAAGACCGAGCATGCGCATCTGAAGGCGCTGGCGCGCGACGGCGCGAGGGCTGCCTTCGTGCCCGAGATCGTGCCGCCGCCGATCCGGCGGATGATCGAGAGCTTGACGCAGCCCGCCTATGTCACCGGGCGGCGCTGGGACGTGCTGGCCTGGAACGCGGCGGCCGAGGAGATCTTTGGCTTCGGCCAGCTGCCGGAGCAGGATCGCAATACGTTGCTCCTGGTGCTGACGAACAAGCAGACGCGAAAACTCTATGGCGTGAGCTGGACCGACGTCGCCAAGAGCATGGTCGCGATGTTTCGCGCCACTCACGACGTCTGGGCCGGCGATCCCGCCTTCACCGAGCTGCTCACGCGGCTGCGTCAGGGCAGTCCGGAATTCGTCGATTGGTGGGAGGCGCACGAGATCCGCAGCACCGCCTCGGGCCTGAAGACCATGAACCATCCGACCAAGGGCGTGCTCCGGTTCGAGCACACCAGTTTTCAGGCCAACGACGATCCCGCGCTGAAGCTCGTGATCTATACGCCGGTGTAGGGCGGGATCTGCTAGAACCGATAGCATTGCAAGCTTAGAGACGGCATCCCCGGCTCGCAGCCGGGCCGGGAACCTAGATGCCATCGAAGATCACGATCCCACGTTCCGCAAGCCAAATGCGTACGCGCATCCGCAACACGCCCTGGCAAAGCTGAGAGACGCCAGACCATACGATCGCTGGATTATCCGGCGCCAGCGGCGGCGCGGCTCGGTCGGCGAGGGGACGCCGGTTTCTTTGGCGGGAAATACGGATTCACCGCGCAGCTCGCCGAACGTCCGACGGCGAGATATCTGCACTGCTCGAGCGAACTGTAGCGACAATCGAAATAGCCGACCGGGCCGTAGATCTGCATGCAGACCGGATAGCGCGGATCATAGGTCTGCGCGTGCGCTAGAGTGCTCGTAAGGAGCAAGCCGGTTGCGACGAGCATGGTCCACGCGCCGCGTATTTCAGCGCGGCAAGGCATAGCCCGGCGTCTGCGCGCGCGGACGATTTTGATACGCGTAGGGATCATCGCTCTGGCCTGCGAAGAACGGATTGGCGATGCAGGTCAGCGCGCGGCCGGATGCGCTCGCCTGACACTGCGCATAGGTATCGAACCTGCAATTGCTCAGCCCGGGCCATTCATCGCCGGTGAGGCAGAATGGATGGTGCGTGCCGAAGGCGCGCGCCGGCGAGCTCGCGCTGAGCCCGAGCGCAAATGTGGCGAGCCCGAGCGAAAATGTGGCGACAATGGGGAGAGTAGCCTGGACTCGCATCTGAATTCTCCAATCACGCGAATGTGCCCGCGACGTTGTTACGCGCGCGTGCAGCTTATGTCGTGTAGTCGACATTGGAACTGCTGAAAACACTTGTTTCAAAAGGGTTTCCGGTGCGCTGCGCTAAATGTTCATTAATGAAGCGCGGCCCTTTGGCTCTAACTGTTGCGTCGTGGTTACAGCAATTCTGTCGATCGCTGATATGACGACGGCACGGCCCGGGGGCCTACTGAAGAAACTGGAACGGGAATCAAATGAAGAAGAATTTGTTGCTTGCCGCTGTCAGCCTGATTGCGCTCAGCGCGGCTGCGCCGGCGGTGGCTGCTGACCTGGCGGCGCGGCCTTACACCAAGGCTCCGCCGGCGGCGATCGCCGCAGTTTACGACTGGAGCGGCTTCTACATCGGCGTCAACGGCGGTGGCGGTTCGGCTCGCACCACCTGGGATTTCGTTGGTGTCGGCCGCGAAGGCTCGCACGATGCAACCGGCGGCACGGTCGGTGGCCAGATCGGCTATCGCTGGCAGTCTGGCCAGTTCGTGTTCGGCGTGGAAGGCCAGGGCAACTGGGCTGACTTCACGGGCGACAATGTCAGCGCGCTGTTCCTCACCCGCAACCGCACCAAGATCGATTCGTTCGGTCTGATCACCGGCCAGGTCGGCTACGCCTGGAACAACGTGCTGCTCTACGTCAAGGGCGGTGCGGCTGTGGTCGGCGACAAGTACGAGATCTATGGCCTCGGCGGTCCCTTGCTCGCCTCGTCCAGCGACACCCGCTGGGGTGGTACGGTCGGTGCCGGCCTCGAGTTCGGCTTCGCCCCGAACTGGTCGGTTGGCGTCGAGTACAACCACATCTTCCTGGCCGACAAGGACGTGACGTTCGCTGGCTTCGGTGGCACCGAGCGCATCCGTCAGGACGTCGACATGGGCCTCGTCCGCCTGAACTACAAGTTCGGCGGCCCGATGGTTGCCCGCTACTAAGACAAATCGCTTCCTTCAGGAAGCGACCGTCGAAAAGCCCCGGCCTCGCGCCGGGGCTTTTTTTCTTTTCGAATTCAACGAGTTAACCATCCCCTTTCGGAATGGTTGAGCTGGCTTGACTCCAGAGAACGAAATGAGAACAATGTTCTTCATACGTTCTAGGAAAAGGAGCGAGACATGTTCAGGGTTTTCGTGGAAGAAGCCGCCGCACTGGCCTCGATCACGCTGTTCGTCGGGATGATCGCGATCTGGGCCCAAGTGATTCCCCAGCTCTAGAGGAGGCGGTTGGGGAAAAGCGGGACGACGCGGCGGATCGGCCGCTCCGCCGTGGACTCTCGCGGCGCCACACCGCACCATTAGGAGGCGAGTCGGCCGGGCGAGTGCATGATTGCCTTGAGGAGCCGGCGACCGCTCCATCCCCCCCTGCAAGAGGCCGTCACGCGACCATGCCGAGCGCCGGATTTGTCCACCTTCACGTTCACTCGGCCTATTCGCTGCTCAAGGGCTCGATCAAGATCGCCAAGCTCGCCGAGCTCGCCAAGAAAGACCACCAGCCGGCCCTGGCGCTGACCGACACCGACAACATGTTCGGTGCGCTGGAGTTCTCCGACAAGATGGCGGGTTCCGGCATTCAGCCGATCGTCGGCTGTGAGCTGGCGGTCGATTTCGGCGACCAGGATCCGAATGCGCGCAACGCGCTGGGGCCGTCGCGCGTGGTGCTGCTGGCGGCGCAGGAGCGCGGTTATCGCAGCCTGATGCGGCTGAACTCGCGGGCGTTCCTGGAGACGCCCGACACCCACGCCCCCCACATCAAGTTCGACTGGCTCCAAGGTGAGACCGAGGGGCTGATCGCGCTCACGGGCGGTCCGGATGGACCTGTCTCGCTGGCGCTCGCCACCGGGCAGGCCGAAATCGCGGCGTTGCGCTGCGAGCGTCTCGCCGGCCTGTTCGGCAACCGCCTCTACGTCGAATTGCAGCGCCACAACACCGACAAGGAGCGGCGCATCGAGAGCGGCCTGATCGACATCGCCTATGCCAAGGGCCTGCCGCTGGTCGCGACCAACGAGCCGTATTTCGCCGCGACCGACGATTACGAAGCGCATGACGCGCTGCTGTGCATCGCCGGGGGGCGCCTGATCGCCGAGACCGACCGCGAGCAGCTCACGCCCGATCACCGCTTCAAGACCCGCGCGGAAATGGCCGTGCTGTTCGCCGACATTCCGGAGGCGCTGGCCTCGACGGTGGAGATCGCCGAGCGCTGCTCGTTCCGCCCGATGACACGCAAGCCGATCCTGCCCTTCTTCACCGTCGGCGCCGCATCGAGTTCGGATGCCGCCGCGGTCGAAGCCGCCGAATTGAAACGCCAGGCGGAGGAGGGGCTCGCCAACCGCCTGCGCGTCCACGGACTGTCGCAAGGCACGACGGAGGAGACATACGCCAAGCGCCTTGCCTTCGAGCTGGACGTCATCACCCGCATGAAATACGCGGGTTACTTCCTGATCGTGTCGGACTTCATCAAATGGGCGAAGTCGCAAGGCATTCCGGTCGGGCCGGGCCGCGGCTCCGGCGCCGGCTCGCTGGTCGCCTGGGCGTTGACCATCACCGATCTCGATCCGATCAGGTTCGGCCTGCTGTTCGAGCGCTTCCTCAATCCCGAGCGCGTCTCGATGCCGGACTTCGACATCGACTTCTGCCAGGACCGTCGCGGCGAGGTGATCAGTTACGTGCAGCAGCGCTACGGCCGCGACCAGGTCGCGCAGATCATCACCTTCGGTACGCTGCAGGCGCGGGGCGTGCTGCGCGATGTCGGCCGCGTGCTGCAGATGCCCTACGGGCAGGTCGACAAGCTGACCAAGCTCGTGCCGCAGAATCCGGCCGCGCCGGTGACGCTGGCGGCTGCGATCGAGAGCGAGCCGAAGCTCCAGGCGTTCCGCGACGAAGACCCGGTGGTGGCGCGCGCCTTCGATATCGCCCAGCGCCTCGAAGGCCTGACCCGGCACGCCTCGACCCATGCGGCCGGCATCGTGATCGGCGATCGCCCCTTGAGCGAGCTCGTGCCGCTCTACCGCGATCCCAAATCCGACATGCCGGTGACCCAGTTCAACATGAAGTGGGTCGAGCCGGCGGGCCTCGTCAAATTCGACTTCCTCGGCCTGAAGACGCTGACCGTGCTCGACGTCGCGGTGAAGCTCTTGAAACCGCGCGGCATCCACGTCGATCTGGCCACGCTGCCGATCGACGACGCCGAGAGCTACCAGATGCTGGCGCGCGGCGACGTGGTCGGTGTGTTCCAGGTTGAAAGCCAGGGCATGCGGCGCGCGCTGATCGACATGCGCCCCGACCGTTTCGAGGACATTATCGCGCTGGTGGCGCTCTATCGCCCGGGTCCGATGGCGAACATCCCGACCTATTGCGCGCGCAAGCACGGCGACGAGGAGCCGGAATACCTGCATCCCGTGCTGGAGCCGATCCTCAAAGAGACCTTCGGCGTCATCATCTACCAGGAACAGGTGATGCAGATCGCGCAGGTGATGTCGGGCTATTCGCTCGGAGACGCCGACCTCTTGCGCCGCGCCATGGGCAAGAAGATCCGCGCCGAGATGGAGAAGCAGCGCGAGATCTTCGTCGCGGGCGCGGTGAAGAACGGCGTGCCCAAGGGGCAGGCCGAGACCATCTTCGAGCTGCTCGCCAAATTCGCCGATTACGGCTTCAACAAGAGCCACGCGGCGGCCTATGCGCTGGTGTCCTATCACACCGCCTACATGAAGGCGCATTATCCGGTGGAGTTCATCGCGGCGTCGATGACGCTCGATCTCAACAACACCGACAAGCTCTCCGAATTCCGCTCCGAGGCGCAGCGCCTCGGCATCAAGCTCGAGCCGCCGAACATTAATCGCTCGGGCGCGACCTTCGAGGTCGGCGAGAAGACGATCTATTACGCGCTTGCCGCGCTCAAGGGCGTCGGCATCCAGGCGATCGATCAGATCATCGCGGAGCGGACCAAGAACGGCCTGTTCACCTCGCTCGCCGATTTTGCCGCGCGGGTCTCGCCGCGCGCGATCAACAAGCGCATCATCGAGAGTCTCGCCGCCGCCGGCGCCTTCGACACGCTGGAGCCGAACCGGGCGCGCGTCTTCGCCGGCGCTGACGCGATTCTGGCCGCTTGCCAGCGCGCGCATGAAGCCGCGACGATCGGCCAGAACGACATGTTCGGCGGCTCGGCTGATGCGCCCAGCATCATGCTGCCGCAGGTCGAGCCCTGGCTGCCGGCCGAGCGGCTGCGGCGTGAATACGACGCGATCGGCTTCTTCCTGTCCGGACATCCGCTCGACGATTACGCCACCGTGCTGAAGCGCCTGCGGGTGCAGAGCTGGGCGGAGTTCTCGCGCGCGGTAAAGACCGGCGCGACTGCCGGCAAGGTCGCGGCCACCGTGGTCTCACGCATGGAGCGGCGCACCAAGACCGGCAACAAGATGGGCATCATGGGCCTGTCCGATCCGACCGGCCATTTCGAGGCCGTGCTGTTCTCCGAAGGCCTTGCGCAATATCGCGACGTGCTGGAGCCGGGCGCCGCCGTGCTGCTCCAGCTCGGCGCCGAGCTCCAGGGCGAGGACGTCCGCGCCCGCGTGCTGCATGCCGAACCGCTGGATGATGCCGCCGCCAAGACGCAGAAGGGCCTGCGCATCTTCGTGCGCGATACCAAGCCGCTGGAGTCGATTGCCAAGCGTCTCGCCGGGCCAGAGATGGCGCCCGCGAACGGTGCCGCGCCAAAGATCGGCAGTCCCGGCACCGCACCGCGCTCCAACGGCGACGGCGAAGTCTCGCTGGTGATGATGCTCGACCTGGAGACCGAGGTGGAGATGAAGCTGCCCGGCCGCTTCAAGGTCTCGCCGCAGATCGCCGGTGCGATCAAGGCGGTCGCTGGCGTGGTCGACGTGCAGCAGCTCTGACGTTGCCGGCACCGCGGCAAACCAAATCTTGACTATCATTCTTTGGTTTCGAAATCTGCCTGGCGCAGCTATCAGCTGTTTGCCGGATAATCGTGTTCGGCGGGTCTTCAGGGAGGACAACAGCCATGTGCGAAAAATGCTCTGAAAATCTGCATCAAACGGTTGCTCCCTCCCGGCGCTCGATGGTGCTTTTTGCCGCCTCGGCGCTCGGGATGGCGGCGTTTGGCGGGACCGCGGTGGCCAAGGAGGCAAAGGCGCCGCCCAAACCGCAGAACGTGCTGTCGCCCGATGCCGCACTCAAGCGGTTGATGGATGGCAATGCGCGCTATGTATCGGGCGTTTCCCGTCGCCACGACTTCACGCATGAGCGCGAGGCATTGGTCGGCGGTCAAAATCCGTACGCGGCCGTTCTGAGTTGCGCCGATTCGCGCATCGCACCCGAATATGCCTTCGACAGCGGACGCGGAGACCTCTTCGTGTGCCGCGTCGCCGGAAATTTCGCGGGCAATGAAACCGTTGCCAGCATGGAGTACGCGGTCGCGGTGCTCGGCACGCCCTTGATCCTGGTGCTCGGCCACGACAGCTGCGGCGCCGTCGAGGCGACGATCAAGTCGCTGAAGGACGACAAGCCGCTGCCGGGGCACATCCCCTCGCTCGTGTCCGCGATCGCGCCGGCGGTGAAGGCGGTTGCCCAGCAAAGTGGGAATGCGCTCGACAACGCTATTCGCCAGAATGTCATCGACAACGTCGCCAAGCTGAAATCGGCCGCCCCAATTCTCAACGCAGCGGTCGAGCAGGGCAAGCTCAAGGTGGTCGGCGGCATCTATCGGCTCAATACGGGGACCGTCGAGTTGATTGCCCAGGGCTGAATCCACCTCGCGAAGCATCGGGGGTGGTCGCGCCTCTTTCCGGCAGAGGCCGGCCGCAAGGTCGAGGCGTAGCAATTGCAGTGGAGCGGCACAGGACAACCATGCTGACTGTGTTGCAATCAAAAGCTGTTTTGCGCTAGCCTCACGCCTGGGTAGGCGGGGGCGTCGATGATTTTGCGTGGGGTTTTGCTGCTCATTGCGGCGGCTATGCTATGTGGCTGTCAAACAGAGCGGAGCGGGCTGGATTACGCGACCGCGATGCTGAAGATTGGACCGCCGAAGGCGGGGCAGGCGCGCATCGTGGTGTTCCGCGAGAAGGGTTTCGGTGGCGTAGCCGACGCGGGCTGGGAGTTTGCGTTGGATGGCGCGGTGCTCAAGGGACTGAAGACCGGCACCTACCTCTACGCCGATCGGCCGGCCGGCCAGCATCAGTTTTTCGCGGCAGAGCCCGGTTTTCCTGGCGAGACGCGTCAGGACATCTCGGTCCAATCTGGCCGAACCTATTTCTATCTGGCCCGAAACAGCGACCGCAAGAACGCCGTGATCGCGAATGCCAGCACCGGATTGCTGGGATATGGCCTCACCCTGGCCATGACTTCGGCCTACAAGAATCCGGGCCCGGTGGATTTCTCGCCGGTTGATGAGGTGGCTGCGAGGACGACCGTCGCGGAGCTCCGGCTGGCGGAGTAGTGCGCTTTCATACTTTCAAGTGAGGGGGCTTGCCGAACAGACGTTGGCTACGGCCATCGGCTGCCGCAATCCGTTCAAATTCCGTTCAGGCTGCCACGGGCCTAGTGTACGGTAGGGACTTCAACAACAACAGCGGCGGACAAGCCATGCGTGGGACAAACCGAGTTTTTATCTTCGCCTTGCTGCCAATGCTGTTGCTTGCGGCCGCTAACATCGCGGGCCCCGCAAACGCGCAGCAGCCGGAGAAGCGCATCGCGCTCGTGGTCGGCAATGGCGCTTATGCCAAGTCGCCGCTGGCCACGACTGCGAACGATGCCGGCCTGATCGCGCAGACGCTGCAGGCCGCGGGCTTCGACGTCGTCGGCGCGCGCGATCTCGACGGCGACACGTTGCGCAAGAGCCTTCGCGACTTCATTCAGAAGGCGCAGGCCTCAGGCCCTGGCACCGTCGCGATGGTCTATTTCGCAGGCTATGGCGTACAGCTTGCCGGCGAGAACTATTTCATCCCGGTCGATTCCAACATCACCCGCGACACCGATATTCCGACCGAGGCCCTGCGCGTCAGCGACTATATCCGCCAGCTCGCCGCCATTCCGCTCAAGGCGAGCATCATCGTGCTCGATGCGGCCCGCGCGCAGCCCTTCATCGAGGGCGGCCAGCCGATCGCGAGTGGCCTTGCGCTGGTCGAGCCCGAGGCGAACATGCTGATCGCCTTCAATGCGGCGCCCGGCACGGTAGCGCCGGAGGAGGCGGGGCCCTACGGCATCTATGCGCAGTCGCTCGCCGAAATGATCCGCACCGGCGGCCTGCTGCTGCCCGAGGTATTCGACCGCGTCCGCCTGCGCGTCAACGAGGCCTCCAAGGGTGCGCAGGTGCCCTGGAACGAGCAGAAGATCACCACCCAGTTTTCCTTCTTCGAGCGGGCGCCGGACGCGCCGCCGCCGGAGGCCTCGCCCGACCAAGTCGCCGCGATCCGGAGCAAGCCGATCCGCGATCTCGGCGTGCAGGATGCCTACGCCGCCGCGCTCGAGCGCGACACGCTGGCGGCCTATGAGGAATTCCTCGCCGCCTTTCCCAATGATCCGCTGTCCAAGCGAGTCATGGCGATCGTCGCGGCGCGCCGCGAGGCGATCACCTGGCGGCGGACCTATCGGACCGACACGCCGGAGGCGTATTGGTCCTATCTGCGCCGTTATCCGCGCGGGCCGCATGCGGCCGATGCGCGCCGACGCCTTGCGATCCTCACCGCACCGCCCGAGCCGCCGCCGAGCTTTGCGATGATCGACTACGACGTGCCGCCACCGCCGCCGGAGGAGGTGGTCTATGTCGACCGCTCCGTGCTGTATTTCAGCGATCCCGATTTCGGCTTCGCGCCGCCACCACCGCCGCCGGTCTACTATTTGCCGCCGCCGCCGCCGGATTTCGTCGTGCTGCCGCCGCCGCTGCCCGTGGTCGGCCTGTTCGTGCTGCCGCAGCCGGTGTTCGTCCCAATCCCGGTGTTCGTCCGGCCGCCGGCCTATGTCGCGCCGCCGCCGAACAACATCATCTATGCGAACATTCATAATACGACGGTCATCAACACCGTGATCAACCGGCCGCCGGCGCCGCCGACCGGGGCAGCGCCCGCGCTGGGCAATCTGGCACCAGCCGTCGCCGGACGCGCCAACCCGGCAGGTCCAGCGGTGCCGCAGGCCGTCATCCAGCGCGCCGCCCTGATCCAGCAGGGCAAGGCGCCGATGCCGCCGAGTGCGACCATCCAGCCGACGGCGCGACCGGGGATCTCGGCACCGGCTCCTGCTCCCGCCAATGTCACTCCTGGTGCGAGACCGGGTGCACCCAGTCCGACCGCGACAGCCCCCGCCGGAGGTGCTCCTGCTGCCACGCCGCAAGCGCCGGCTCCGGCCAAGCTGCCGCAGGCCAATACGTTGCCTGCGCCCGGCACCGCTGGCGGACCGCCACCTCCGGCTGGGGTAGGGGGAGCGCCTGGTGCTGCCACGCCCCATGGCAGACCTGCTTCGACCGCGACGGCGCCTGCCGGCAACCCTCCGCCCACGCCGCCGCACGCGGCGACGGCGCCGGCAAACCCGACGGCTCCCGCGGGTCCGATGACCCCGTCAGCGCGGTTATCTAGGCCAGGGGCAACGATGCCGCCTGGAGCGGAGGTGCGCGGCAGGCCAGCCGGTCCGCAGCCGGGCGCAGTGCCGCCGGCTGCAGCCGCCGGTGGTAAGCCGGCGGTCCCAAGCACGGCCAAGCCGGCGGCGCCTCCACCGGCGCCAGTGGCGGCGCGAGAGCCATCCAGGGTTCAGGATCATCGACCGGCGCCGCCGCCGCAGGCGTCCAAGCCCGTTGCGCCGCAGCACCCCCAAGCTGTGGCGAGACCGACGCCACCGCCGCCGCCCCGTGTCGCGCCACCTTCGCCGCCGCGGGCCGCCCCTCCGCCCGCGGCCGTAGCTCGACCGGCGCCGTCGCCGCCCGTGGCCCGGCCCGCGCCGCCTCCGCCCGCGATGGCGCGACCGGCGCCACCTCCTCCGATCGCACGGCCTGCGCCGCCGCCACCCCCAGTCGCACGGCCGGCACCACCTCCCATGGCCGCCGCGCCGCCGCGCCCGGCGCCTCCACCGCGACCGGCCGGCCCGCCACCGAAGACCTGTCCGCCCGGCCAGCCGAAGTGCTAGGGATCTGAAAAGGGGGCGCCAGGAAGCGACTGAAGCTTTCGGGCGCCCTGGAGGACCCGCCTTATTTCCTTGCTTCTGGCCGAAATGGCGCTATATAGCGCGCCATCTCACACGGAAACATGGCTCACAAGGCCGTCCGGTGGCAACCGGGGCGAGAACGCTCCGTTTTGCTCACACGTTTCCGGAGGAACCAACCGGAGAATTAGAACGATGGCGCTACCCGATTTCACCATGCGTCAGCTGCTCGAAGCTGGCGTGCACTTTGGTCACCAGTCTCACCGCTGGAATCCGAAAATGGCTCCGTTCATTTTCGGCACCCGCAACAACATCCACATCGTCGACCTCGCCCAGACCGTGCCGATGCTGCATCAGGCCCTCCAGGCCGTCAGCGACACGGTTGCCAAGGGCGGCCGCATCCTGTTCGTCGGCACCAAGCGCCAGGCGCAGGACGGCGTTGCGGACGCGGCCAAGCGCTGCGCGCAATATTTCGTCAATTCGCGCTGGCTCGGCGGCACGCTGACCAACTGGAAGACGATCTCGGCCTCGATCAAGCGCCTGCGTCACCTCGATGACGTGCTGTCGGGCGGCGAAGCCAATTCCTACACGAAGAAGGAGCGCCTGACGCTGCAGCGTGAGCGCGACAAGCTCGACCGCTCGCTCGGCGGCATCAAGGACATGGGCGGCCTGCCCGACCTGATCTTCGTGATCGACACCAACAAGGAAGACATCGCGATCCAGGAAGCACAGCGGCTCAACATCCCGGTCGCGGCGATCGTCGACACCAATTCGGATCCCAAGGGCATCACCTATGTGGTGCCGGGCAATGACGATGCCGGCCGCGCGATCTCGCTGTATTGCGACCTGGTTGCGCGTGCCGCGATCGACGGCATCTCGCGCGCTCAGGGCGATTCGGGCATCGATATCGGCGCCTCGGCCCAGCCGGTCGTCGCCGAAGAGCTGCCGGCCGCTTCCTCGAGCGGCTTCCAGGGCCTTGCGGGTCCCCGGGGCACCGCCGACGACCTCAAGAAACTCCCGGGCGTGTCGGGTGCGATCGAGAAGAAGTTCAACGATCTCGGCATCTTCCACTATTGGCAGCTCGCCGAGCTCGACCACGACACCGCGCACAGGATCGGGGAAGAAGTCGGTCTGCCGAGCCGCGCGGATGCCTGGGTGGCCAAGGCCAAGGCGCTGACCGCGGAAGCGGAATAGTCAAAAAGAGCGATGGGTTGGCCGGATAGGGTCCGGCCACCATTTCAGTGACGCGAATTCCTGAGATGGACCGCGGCGGGGCGCCTCGATGCCGCGCCGCGGCGAACCGGCAGGCACAAAGGATTTTCAACGATGGCAACGATCACAGCTGCGATGGTCAAGGACCTGCGCGAGTCGACCGGCGCGGGCATGATGGACTGCAAGGCCGCGCTCACCGAAAACGACGGCAATATGGAAGCGGCGCAGGACTGGCTGCGCAAGAAGGGCCTGTCGAAGGCCGCCAAGAAGTCGGGCCGCGTCGCGGCCGAGGGGCTCATCGGCGCGCTCACCAAGGGCGCCAAGGGCGTCGTGGTCGAGGTCAACTCCGAGACCGATTTCGTGGCGCGCAACGGCCAGTTCCAGGGGCTGGTCAAGATGATCGCCCAGGTCGCGTTCGACGTCGGTGCTGATGTCGAAAAGATCAAGGCCGCCAAGGTCGGCGACGTCACGATTGAGACCGCGATCAATGACGCGATCGCCACCATCGGCGAGAACATGACGCTGCGCCGCGCCGCCCAGCTCGAAGTCAGCCAGGGCGTGGTGTCGAGCTACGTCCATGGGGCCGTCGTCGATGGCGCCGGCAAGATGGGGGTGATCGTGGCGCTGGAATCGCCCGGCAAGGCCGACGAGCTCGCCGCCCTCGGCCGCCAGATCGCGATGCACGTCGCCGCCGCCAACCCGCTGGCGCTCGATCCCACCGGCCTCGATCCGGCGGTTGTCAAGCGCGAAAAGGACGTGCTCGCCGACAAATACCGCCAGCAGGGCAAGCCCGAGAACGTGATCGAGAAGATCGTCGAGTCCGGCCTCAAGACCTACTACAAGGAAGTCTGCCTGCTCGAGCAGGCCTTCATCCACGACACCGGCAAGTCGGTGGCGCAGGCCGTGAAGGAGGCCGAAGGCAAGGTCGGCGGGCCCGTGAAGATCGCGGGCTTTATGCGCTATGCTCTCGGTGAGGGAATCGAGAAGCAGGAAAGCGACTTCGCAGCCGAGGTCGCGGCGGCCAGCGGCAAGAAGTAAGCGCCGGAACGTTCCTTCCGGCGTGCCGCCGGAAGCGGCGCCCGGACGAGGAAAGTGCTCATGACTGATCCGGTCTATCGTCGCGTCGTGATCAAGCTGTCCGGCGAATATCTCGCGGGACAGCAGGGTTTTGGTATCGACCAGGTGACCGTCGACCGGGTCGCGGATGATCTGATCGCCGCCCGCAAGCTTGGCGCCGAAGTGGCGGTCGTGATCGGTGGTGGCAACATCGTGCGTGGGGTCGAGGTGTCGTCCCGCGGCGTGTCGCGCCCGACCGGCGACACCATGGGCATGCTCGCCACCATGATGAACTGCCTCGCGCTGGAAGCGGCGATCGAGCGCAAGGGCACGCCGGCCCGCACGCTGTCGGCCTTCGTCATGCCGGAGATTTCCGAGCTGTTCACCCGCACCGCGGCGCACAAATACCTCGCCGAGGGCCGGATCGTGCTGCTCGGCGGCGGAACCGGCAATCCGTTCTTCACCACCGACACGACCGCGGTGCTACGCGCCGCCGAGATCGGCGCCCAGGCAGTGCTCAAGGCGACCAATGTCGATGGCGTCTACTCAGCCGATCCGAAGAAGGATCCGACCGCCACGCGGTTCGACCGTCTGACGCACTCGCAGGCCATCGAGGGTGGCTACAAGGTGATGGATGCGACCGCCTTCGCGCTTGCCCGCGAGACGTCGCTGCCTATCATCGTATTCTCGATCGCGGAGCCGGGCTCGATCGGTGCGATTCTGCGTGGCACCGGCCACGGAACCATTGTCGCCGGCTGACCGCTCGTCGTCGCGCCCGAGAGAAGGGCGCGGACCGGTCGCCGGGATTTGAAGGAGAAACGTGATGGCCACGGGTAGTTTCGACCTCAACGAAGTGAAGCGCCGCATGCAGGGCGCCGTGCAGGCTCTCAAGCACGAGCTTGGCGGCCTGCGGACGGGGCGCGCCTCGGCCTCGATGCTCGATCCGGTGCAGGTCGATGCCTATGGCACCCACATGCCGCTGAACCAGCTCGCCACCGTCAGCGTGCCGGAGCCGCGCCTGATCTCGGTGCAGGTCTGGGACAAGTCGATGGTCAAGGCCGTGGAGAAGGCGATCGTCGATTCCAATCTCGGCCTGTCGCCCGCGACCGAGGGCCAGGTGCTGCGCCTGCGCATCCCCGAGCTCAACGAGGAGCGGCGCAAGGAGCTGGTGAAGGTCGCGCACAAATACGCGGAAGCCGCCAAGGTCGCCGCGCGCCATGTCCGTCGCGACGGTCTCGACGTGCTCAAGAAGCTCGAAAAGAATCACGAGATGTCTGAGGACGATCAGAAGCGTCACGCCGACGAGGTGCAGAAGGCGACCGACGGCACGATTGCCGAGATCGACCAGCTGCTGGCCGCCAAGGAAAAAGAAATCCTCACCATTTAAGGCATCGCCTTCATGTCCAACGCCGCCGCGCCCGCAACGGAAGGATCTGACCGGTCCGACGCGCCCGCGCATGTCGCCATCATCATGGATGGCAACGGGCGTTGGGCGGCTGCGCGCGGCTTGCCGCGTGCGGAGGGGCATCGCCGCGGCGTGGACGCGCTGCGCCGCGTGGTGCGCGCCTCGCACGAGCTCGGCATTCGCTATCTCACCATCTTCTCGTTCTCTTCGGAGAACTGGTCGCGCCCGGCGAGCGAAATCGGCGATCTCTTCGGCCTGCTGCGGCGCTTCATCCGCAACGATCTGGCGAGCCTGCATCGCGACGGCGTCAAGGTCCGCATCATCGGTGAGCGCGAAGGGCTCGAGAGCGACATCTGCGCGCTCCTCAACGAGGCGGAGGAGCTGACGCGCGACAACACGCGCCTCACGCTCGTCGTCGCCTTCAACTACGGCTCGCGGCAGGAGATCGCGAAGGCCGCGCAGAAGCTCGCGCGCGAGGTCGCAGAGGGCAGGCGGGATCCGGATACGATCGACGCCGAGACGCTTGGCGCGCATCTCGACGCGCCCGACATTCCCGATCCCGATCTCATCATCCGCACCAGCGGCGAGCAGCGCCTGTCCAACTTCCTGATGTGGCAGGCCGCCTATAGCGAGCTCGTCTTCGTGCGGATCCATTGGCCCGATTTCGACAAGGCAGCGCTGGAAGGCGCGATCGCCGAATTTGCCAGGCGCGAGCGCCGTTTCGGCGGCCTGGTCGCGAAAACCGCCTCGTGAGCGAACCCGACGCCGCACCGGCGGGCTCCGCGCCTGCCTCGAGCAATCTCGTGCTGCGGGTCCTCGCGGCGCTCGTGCTGGCGCCGCTCGCCATTGCGCTCGCCTACGCCGGCGGCTGGCTGTGGGCACTTCTCGTCACCCTGGTATCGATCGGGCTGTTCGCTGAATGGCTGATGGTGGTGGGCGCGGGTTCGGCCGCGCTGACGGGGACGGGGACCATCGTTATCGCCATCATGGGATTCTGCGTTGCCTTCGGCGCGCTCAGGACCGCTGTCATCGCCGGCTTCATCGGCGGCGTGATCGTGCTGCTGATCGCGCGGGGCAAGTTCGTCTGGGCGGCTGCCGGATTTGCCTATGCATCGGCGGCGCTGCTGGCCTCGATCCTGGTGCGGCAGGATCTCGTCAACGGCTTCGCCGCCCTGATGTTCGTGCTGCTCGTGGTGTGGGCGACAGACATCGGCGGCTATTTCGCCGGCCGCAGCATTGGTGGACCGAAGCTATGGCCGCGCGTCAGTCCGAAGAAGACCTGGGCGGGCGCTCTCGGCGGCTTTGTCGCAAGCCTCTTGGTTGCGGCAGGCTTCGCGGCGTGCGGGCTCGGAAAGCTGGCCCCATTGCTACTCGTCAGCGCTGCTCTATCGGTGGTGTCGGCCCTGGGCGATCTGTTCGAATCCGCGGTGAAGCGGCGCTTCGGTGTCAAGGATTCCAGTCACTTAATTCCCGGCCATGGCGGACTTCTGGATCGCCTGGACGGCTTTGTCGCCGCCATCCTGGCGGCATGGATTATCGGCTTTCTCCGCCATGGTGTGCATAGCGCCGGAAGCGGTCTTATGGTTTGGTGAGGATATGAGCGCAGTCCCATTGCGTAACAACAGGCTTGCTGCGTCCGACGTTCGCAGCGTCACGGTTCTCGGCGCCACCGGCTCGATCGGCGACAGCACGATGGATTTGCTTCGCGCCTCGCCCGAGCGCTACCGTGTCGAGGCGCTGACGGCGAACGGCAATGTCGCAGCACTGGCCAAGCTCGCGAAGGAATTTTCCGCGCGCTTCGTCGCGATCGCCGATAGCTCCAAACTCGGCGAGCTCAAGACTGCGCTGGCGGGCACCAGCACCGAATGCGGCGCCGGCGAAAGCGCGGTGATCGAGGCCGGTGCGCGTCCGGCCGACTGGGTGATGGCGGCCGTGAGCGGCGCCGCCGGGCTGAAGCCGGCGCTGGCCGCGGTCGATCGCGGTGCGCATGTCGCGCTCGCCAACAAGGAATGTCTGGTCTGCGCCGGCGATTTCTTCATGCAGCGCGCGGCAAAAGCCGGCGCCTGCATCCTGCCGGCCGATTCCGAACACAATGCGCTATTCCAGGCGTTGAGCTCAGGCAATCGCGACGAGCTCGTCCGCGTCATCATCACCGCCTCGGGCGGCCCGTTCCGGATCTGGAAGCCTGCCGACATCGAGCAGGCGACGCTCGAGCAGGCCCTGAAGCATCCAAATTGGAGCATGGGCCAGAAGATCACGATCGATTCCGCCTCGATGATGAACAAGGGGCTCGAAGTGATCGAGGCGTCCTATCTGTTTGCGCTCGCGCCCGACGAGATCGACGTGCTTGTTCATCCGCAGTCGATCATCCACGGCATGGTCGAGTTTTCCGATTGCTCCGTCGTGGCGCAGCTCGGTGCGCCCGACATGAGGACGCCGATCGCGCATTGCCTGGGCTGGCCCGACCGCATCAAGGGTCCGGCGGCCAAGCTCGATCTGGCCAAGATCGGCGTGCTGACCTTCGAGGCGCCGGATTTCGAGCGGTTCCCAGGTCTGCGCCTGGCCTACGATTCGCTCCGGACCGGGAAGGGAGCGACCACCGTCTACAACGCCGCCAACGAGGTCGCGGTCGCCGCCTTCATTGCCGGCAAGATCCGGTTTGGTGCGATCGCGCGCCTGGTCGAGGCGACGCTGGACGACTGGATACGTAGCGGGAACCAGGCGGCGATGACCTCGGCTGACGACGCAATATCCGTTGACCATGTTGCGCGAAATAGAGCTGCCGCCCTATTGCCTCAAATTGCCTTAAAGGCATCCTAGATGGTTCGGGCCAGGGCCTTGCGGCGCTGGATGAGGGGAATCGATGATCGACTTTTTCGTCCATAGTTTCAACACGTTGAGCCATGGGCTCCTCGGCTACGCGGTACCCTTCCTGTTCGTCCTGACCATCGTCGTGTTCTTCCACGAGCTCGGCCATTTCCTGGTCGCGCGCTGGGCGGGCGTTCGCGTTTTAACCTTTTCACTCGGCTTCGGACCCGAGCTGGTCGGTTTCAACGACCGTCACGGCACCCGTTGGAAGATCTCCGCAATTCCGCTTGGCGGCTACGTCAAGTTTTTCGGTGACGAGAGCGAGGCCTCGACCCCCTCGGCCGAAACGCTCGCCGCCATGACGGCCGAGGAACGCGCCGGCAGCTTCCACCACAAGAAGGTCGGCCCGCGCGCCGCCATCGTCGCGGCCGGACCCATCGCCAATTTCATCCTGGGCGCGCTGATCTTCGCCGGCATGGCGCTGTACTACGGCAAGCCGAGCACGATTGCGCGCGTCGACGGCGTCGTCGCCGACGGCGCGGCGGCTGCCGCCGGCTTCAAGGTCGGGGACGTTGTCGTCCAGATCGACGGCAAGCCGATCGAGAGCTTTGCCGACATGCAGCGGATCGTTGCGATGAGCGCGGGTTCAACGCTTGCGTTCCAGGTCAAGCGGGACGGCGCCATCGTATCGCTGACCGCGACCCCCGCGCTGCTTGAGCGCAAGGATCCGTTCGGCAACCGCCACCGCGTCGGTGTGCTCGGTGTCGAGCACAAGTCGCAGGCCGGTGAGGCTTCGACCGCCCCCGTGGGCGTCGGCGAAGCGCTCAAGATCGGCGTCGAGCAGGTCTGGTTCATCATCACCAGCACCTTCAAGTTCCTGGGCTCGTTGTTCGTCGGAAACGGCAATCCCAACGAGGTCAGCGGCGTCCTGGGAATCGCAAAGATGTCGGGGCAGGCGGCCAGCGCCGGGTTCCAGTTCGTGATCAATCTGTGTGCGGTGCTGTCCGTGTCGATCGGTCTGCTGAACCTGTTCCCGATTCCGCTGCTCGATGGCGGCCATCTGATGTTCTACGCGGCAGAAGTTGTCCGCGGCCGGCCTCTGTCCGAACGGACTCAGGAAATGGGGTTCCGAATCGGGCTCGGTTTGGTGCTGATGTTGATGGTGTTTGCGACCTACAACGACATCCTTCGGATGGCGGCGTCCTGATAGGGGCGTTTTTGTGGCGTTGCTGTTGAGCAACGTCTTGCAATGAAATTGAAATCACGGCGCTTTCGGCCGTTTGCGGCGTCCGGGAAATTGGCTACAAGCGGCGTGAACTTGGGGAATCTTCCAGACCGGTGTTGGGTGGGTCTGGTATGGAATGATAAGGGCGCGTTGCGCGATGAAGTTTGGACTGCGACTCCGGGGGGGCTTGCTCGCAACCCTGATCATGTTCGGCGCGCCGGTGATTGCCCCGGTTGGGGCTGTTTTTGTGTCTTCGTCTGCGCTCGCGCAGACCGTGCAGTCGATTTCCGTCCAGGGGAATCGCCGTGTCGAGGTGGAGACAATCCGCTCCTATTTCAAGCCGGGTCCGGGCGGCCGCCTGGATCAAGGCGCCATTGACGACGGCCTCAAGGCGTTGATCGAAACCGGCCTGTTCCAGGACGTCAGGATCAATCGCGGCCCCGGCGGCCAGATCATCGTCTCCGTGGTGGAAAACCCGGTGATTGGGCGCGTCGCCTTCGAGGGCAACAAGAAGATCAAGGACGAGCAGCTCACCACTGAAGTCCAGTCCAAGGCGCGTGGCACCTTCTCCCGCGCCATGGTGCAGTCCGACACGCTGCGAATCGCCGAAATCTATCGCCGGTCCGGCCGTTATGACGTGCGCGTCACGCCTGAGATCATCGAGCAGCCGAACAATCGCGTCGACCTGATCTTCACGATCGAGGAGGGCGCCAAGACCGGCGTCAAGTCGATCGAGTTCGTCGGCAACAATGCGTTCTCGTCCTATCGGCTGCGCGACGTCATCAAGACGCGCGAATCGAACCTGCTGAGCTTCCTCGCCAGCGGCGACATCTACGATCCCGATCGCGTCGAGGCCGACCGCGACCTGATCCGCCGCTTCTATCTCAAGCACGGCTTTGCCGACGTCCAGGTCGTGGCCGCGCTCACCGAATACGATCCGGAGAAGAAGGGCTTCAACGTCACCTTCAAGATCGAGGAAGGCGCGCAATACCGCGTCGGCGCGGTCGACTTCCGCTCCAGCATTCCGAACTTCGATCCTTCGTCGATGCGCGGCTATTCGCGCGTCAATGTCGGCTCGCTCTATAACGTCGAATCGGTCGAGAAGTCGGTCGAGGAGATGCAGATCGAGGCTTCGCGCCGCGGTTTCGCCTTCGCAGTCGTTCGTCCCGGCGGCGACCGCAATTTCGAGGCGCACACCGTCTCCGTCGTTTTCAACATCGACGAGGGCCCGCGCACCTATATCGAGCGCATCAACCTGCGCGGCAACACCCGCACGCGCGACTACGTGATCCGCCGCGAGTTCGACATCTCGGAAGGAGATGCCTATAACCGCGCGCTGGTCGACCGCGCCGAGCGGCGGCTGAAGAACCTCGACTACTTCAAGAGCGTGAAGATCACGACGGAGCCCGGCTCGTCGAGCGACCGCGTGATCCTGGTCGTCGACATGGAAGAGAAATCGACCGGCGACTTCTCGATCTCGGGCGGCTACTCCACGACCGACGGCGCGCTGGCCGAGGTCTCGGTCTCCGAGCGCAATCTGCTCGGTCGCGGCCTGTTCGCCAAGGCGGCGGTGACCTATGGCCAATATGCGCGCGGCTACTCGCTGTCGTTCGTCGAGCCGTATCTGCTCGACTACCGGGTCGCGCTCGGCCTCGACCTGTATCAGCGCCAGCAGCTTTCAAACAGCTACATCTCCTACGGCACGAAGACGCTCGGCTTCTCGCCGCGCCTCGGCTTCTCCTTGCGTGAAGATCTGTCGCTCCAGCTGCGCTACTCGATCTACCAGCAGGAAATCACGCTGCCGAGCTACCTGGCGAACTGTAACAATGTGGTCGGTTCGGCCGCGTTCAACCCGAGCCCGGCGTTCTCCGCGGCCACCGGTATTCCTCTGGCTGCCTCAACCAACGGCCTGGGATGCTACAGCGATGGTGAAGCCTCTCTGCCGGTGCGCAAGGAGCTTGCCAACGGCAAGACCTTGACTTCGGCGCTGGGCTACACGCTCACCTACAACACGCTGGACAACAACAAGAACCCCACGGACGGTCTGCTCATCGATTTCCGGCAGGATTTCGCCGGCGTCGGCGGCGACGTCAGCTATCTGAAGACCGTGGCGGACGGAAAGTATTACGCCCCGCTGGTGTCTGATATCGTCGGCATCGTCCGTCTCCAGGGCGGTGTTCTGACCAAGATCAACGATGATCTGCGGATGCTCGACCACTTCCAGATGGGCCCGAACCTCGTCCGTGGCTTCGCCCCGAACGGCATCGGCCCGCGCGATCTGAATCCTTTCGGTACGCAGGACGCGCTCGGCGGCACCAAATATTGGGGCGCTTCGCTCGAGTTGCAGATGCCGTTTTGGTTCCTGCCCAAGGAAGTGGGTCTGAAGGGCGCGGTCTATGCCGACGCCGGCGGTCTCTACGATTATAAGGGACCGACAAGTTGGGCCTTCAACGGCGTCTCTGGCACTAACGAGGTCAATGCGCCCGGCTGTATCCCGTCGACTATCAATCCGACGAGCACCGGAACTTGTACCGGCCTCGTCTACGACGACAGCAAGGTGATCCGCTCGTCCGTCGGTGTCGGCTTGATCTGGCAGTCGCCGTTCGGTCCGCTGCGCTTCGACTACGCCGTGCCGCTCAGCAAGGGCAAGTACGACCGCACGCAGGAGTTCCGGTTCGGCGGCGGCACCACGTTCTAATTCGATCAGCACGGCACGATCCGGATCACTGGAGCCGGTTTCCGACCGCGACGGGGTGGAATGGCGCAGCCGACCTTCTTCACAAAGCCGCCTGCCTCAGCGCTGGCCGACATCGCTGCGCTGGCCAAGGCGCAACTGGTCGACCCCGCGAGAGGCAACGACACCATGACGGGTCTGGCGTCGCTCGACGAAGCCGGACCGATGCATCTGGCGTTCTTCGACAACCTGAAATACGTCGATGAGCTGAAGGCGACCAAGGCGGGGGCGTGTCTGGTGAGCCCGCGCTTTGAAGCCCGGGTGCCCGCACATGTGGCTGTGCTGCGGGTGGCGCAGCCTTTCCGCGCCTTCGTCAGGCTCGCGCGGGAATGGCATGGCGATGCGCTCAGGCCGCAATCCTGGATCGGCAACGACGGCATCGCGCCGTCAGCCATCATCGATCCCACGGCCCGGCTCGAAGACGGCGTAATCGTCGATCCCCTCGCCGTGATCGGCCCGAACGTCGAGATCGGCAGCGGCACCGTGGTCGGCGTCGGGGCGGTGATCGGCCCCGGCGTCAAGATCGGCCGGGACTGCAATGTCGGCGCCCGCACCGCCATCCAGTGCGCCCTGATCGGCAATGACGTGCTGATTCACCCCGGCTGCTCCATCGGCCAGGACGGCTACGGCTTCATCTTCTTCGGGCCCGAAGGCCACCTGAAGGTGCCGCAGACCGGCCGCGTGCTGATCCAGAACAATGTGGAGGTCGGCGCCGGCACCACCATCGATCGCGGCTCCTTGCGCGATACCGTGATCGGCGAGGGCACCAAAATCGACAATCAGGTCCAGATCGGCCACAATGTGACCATCGGCCGGAATTGCCTGCTGGCGGCTCAGATCGGGCTGGCGGGCAGCCTGACCATCGGCGACAACGTGGCGCTCGGAGCAAAGGTTGGCATCAACAACCACCTCAAGATCGGCGATGGAGCCCAGGTCACCGCGATGAGCGGCGTCAAGGACGACATCCCGCCGGGCGGACGCTGGGGTGGTTTTTTTGCCAAACCGACCAAGCAATGGTTCAAGGAGATCATCGCGGTGGAGCGTCTGGTGCGCGACAGCAAGGTCGATCCGAAGGACGAGGGACGGGAATGACGCAGGAATCGCCTGTTAAGTTCGAGCTGGTGGATATCAATGCAATCCTTCAGACCCTGCCGCACCGCTTTCCGATGCTCTTGATCGACCGCGTGATCAACATCCGTGCCGATTATAGCGGCATCGGCATCAAGAACGTCACCTTCAACGAGCCGGCCTTCCAGGGGCACTTCCCCGAGCGCCCGGTCTATCCGGGCGTCATGATGATCGAAGCGATGGCGCAGACCGCTGGCGTGATCGGCATCAAGTCGGTCGAGGGCACCGAGAAGCCGCGGGCGGTCTACTTCCTCACCATCGACAAGTGCAAGTTCCGCAAGCCCGTGCTGCCCGGCGATACCATCGAATATCACATGCGCTCGCTCGGCCGCCGCAAGGCCATGTGGTGGTTTCACGGCGATGCCAAGGTCAACGGGCAGGTGGTTGCGGAAGCCGACGTCGGCGCCATGCTGACGGATTGAGCGCGCTCGTCATGCCCGGCAATCGTAGCGGCTGCCGGCCACCTCGCGGCTGATATTCCGATTGAAGAACTGACCCATGGACGGTGCGCCCAGAAGGCCCTCGACCGTCTCCGCCGCCACGCCGCAATAACGATCGTACCTGCCGTTGATGGCGACGACGAGGTCCTGCTGCGCCCGGTCGTAGCAGACGCGCTGAAGCATCGTGCTGCGGTTGATGTCGCGGCATTCGAACGTCGCCAGATCCACGGGGCCGCGTTGGTCGGTCTCGATCGTCTCGGAGACGACCGGTGTGGCCACGAGCTGTGCGAGCAACAAGGCAAGGGCTCTGACCACGACCGCTGAAGCTCCGCATGAACTTGCTGATGAGCCGGGAAGGCCGCCGCCTTCTCCAGCACATGAAACACGGCGAGATGATACGTCACTGGACAGATCGGGCATAGTCGCGCTAACCACCCGAAAACCGAGCGACTTCAATACATAACCTGACCTTCTTGACGAGTAAGATTGGCTTGATGAGCAAGATTGATCCCACCGCACGGATCGCGGACGGCGCCGTGATCGGCGATGGCAGCGAGATCGGACCCTATTGCATCATCGGCCCGAACGTCGTCATCGGCGCGAACTGCAAGCTGATCGGACACGTCACCGTCATCGGCCACACCTCGCTCGGCGATGGCTGCGTGATCTCGCCGTTCGCAGTGCTGGGCGGCGCTCCGCAGGATCTCAGCTACAAGGGCGAGCCGACGAAACTCGAGATCGGTTCCGGCTGCACCATCCGGGAAGGCGCGACGATGAATGTCGGCACGATCAAGGGTGGAGGGCTGACGCGAGTCGGCAGCGGCGGCTATTTCATGAACAACAGCCATGTCGGCCATGATTGCGTGGTCGGCGACAACGTGATCTTCGCGACGTCAGCGACACTCGGCGGTCATTGCGAGATTGGCGACGCCGTCTATATCGGCGGCCTGTCGGCGGTGCACCAGTTCACGCGCGTCGGCCCCTATGTCATGGTCGGCGGCGTGTGCGGTGTCCGCGACGACGTCATTCCATACGGGCTGGTCAACGGCCAATATGCGGTCCTGGAAAGCCTCAATGTGATCGGCATGAAGCGGCGCAAGTTCACCAAGGAGCGGCTTGCAACCGTGCGTGGGTTCTACCAAAAACTCTTCCATGGTCCCGGCACGTTCGCCGAGCGGCTGGAGGCGGCGCGGCCGCTCGCGGGCGAAGACCCTGCGATCGCCGAGATCCTCGACTTCATCGGCAAGGGCAAGCGCCCGCTCTGTCTTCCCGCCATCGCGAAGTGATCCTCGGATGGCCGCGGGCATGACATCGGCGGCTGCGGAGGTTTCCTCACCGGTCGGCATCGTCGCCGGCGGCGGCGCCATGCCGTTCGCGGTCGCCGAATCGCTTGCGGCGCGCGGCATTACGCCGGTGCTGTTTCCGCTGCGCGGGGCTTGCGATCCGGCGCGGGTCGAGAAATTCCGCCACCGCTGGATCTCGGTCGGCCAGCTCGGCCGCGCGATGCGGTTGTTTCGCGAAGAAGGCTGCAGCGACCTGATCTTCATCGGCACATTGGTCCGCCCTTCGCTGTCCGAGATCCGGTTCGACGTCAAGACGCTGCGCCTGCTCGGCAACGTCATTCGCGCCTTCCGCGGCGGCGACGATCATCTCCTGTCCGGCGTCGGCCGCATGCTCGAGCAGGACGGCTTTCGCATGGTCGGCATCAAGGACGTCGCGCCCGATCTCCTGATGCCCGACGGCTGCATCAGCCGCGCCTGGCCGAGTGACGCCAGCAAGACCGACATCGAGCGCGGCCGGGCGGTGCTGAGCGCGCTCGGTCCGTTCGACATTGGGCAGGCCGCGGTGGTGATCGACGGTCACGTCGTGGCGATCGAGGACATCGAGGGCACCGACGCGCTGCTCGCGCGTGTCGCGCGGCTGCGTGAGGAGGGTCGCATCCGCGCGGCCATGGGCCGCGGCGTGCTGGTGAAGGCGCCGAAGAGCGGCCAGGACCTGCGCTTCGACCTGCCGACGATCGGACCGCGCACCATCGAGGGTGTTGCCAAGGCCGGCCTTGCCGGCATCGCCGTCGTCGCCGACAACACCATCGCCGCCGAGCCGCAGGCGATGATTGCGCTCGCCGACGCAAAATACCTCTTTGTCATCGGCCTGCCGGCGTGATGCAGGGCCGCGATCGCAAGCGCAAGATCTTCCTGATCGCAACGGAGGAATCCGGCGACCGGCTCGGCAGCGCCTTGATGCAGGTGCTGCGCCAGCGGCTCGGCGACGGCGTTGAGTTCGTCGGCGTCGGCGGCCGCACCATGGCGCGCGAGGGGCTCGAGACGCTGTTTCCGATCGAAGAGCTGTCGATCGTCGGCTTTGCCGCCGTCGTTCAGCAATTGCCGAAAATCCTGCGGCTGATCCGCAAGACGGCCGATGCCGTGCTAGAGGCCGCGCCCGACGCGCTCGTCATCATCGACAGCCCCGATTTCACCCATCGCGTCGCCCGCCACGTGCGTGCCCGCAATCACGCGATCCCGGTCGTCGACTACGTCTCGCCGCAGCTCTGGGCATGGCGGCCGGGACGGGCGCGGACCATGCTCGGCTATGTCGACCATGTGCTCGGCCTTTTGCCGTTCGAGCCGGAGGAATACCGCAAGCTCGGCGGGCCGCCATGCAGTTATGTCGGACATCCCCTGGTCGAGCAATTGGCGTCGCTGCGGCCGAACGCGGAGGAGCAGGCGCGTCGCGACGGCGAGCCGCCGGTGCTCCTGGTGCTGCCCGGCAGCCGCCGTAGCGAGATCCGGCATCACCTCGACGTCTTCGGTGCAGCACTCGGACGGTTGCAGGCGGAGGGGCGCGCCTTCGAGCTGATGCTGCCGACCATGCCGCACCTCGAAGCGACCATCCGCGAGGGCATCGCGAATTGGCCGGTCAAGCCGCACATCGTGATCGGCGAGAACGACAAGCGCGCCGCTTTCCGCATTGCCCACGCGGCGCTGGCGAAGTCCGGCACGGTGACGCTCGAGCTCGCGCTGTCGGGCATTCCGATGGTGACGGCCTATCGCGTCGGCGCGATCGAGGCCTTCATCCTGCGCCGCGCGATCCGCGTCTCCTCGGTGATCCTCGCCAATCTGGTGATCGGCAAGGATGTGATTCCCGAATTCCTGCAAGAAGACTGCACGCCGGAGAAGCTGGCACCGGCCCTCGCTACCCTGCTGACGGATTCGCCGCTGCGGCGGGAGCAGGTCGAAGCGTTCGCACGACTCGATCAGATCATGTCGACCGGCAACAAGTCGCCGAGCGTGCTCGCCGCCGACATCGTGCTCGCGACGATGCGCAAAGGCAGGCCGGTGAGCTAGCCGAGGCCGCCGTCGACCTGGAAACATTGACGCGTGATGCGCTGGCTCTCGTCCGAGGCGAGGAACAGCGCCATGTTGGCGATGTCGTCGGGTGTCACCGCATCGGGAACGGCCTGGCGCGCGCGCATCTCGGCGATGGCCTGCTCGTCCGGATACCACAGCCGGCGCTGGCGCTCGGTGATCACCATGCCCGGCGCGATCGCGTTGACGCGAATGCGGTCGGGCCCGACCAGCCGGGCCAGCGAGTTGGTGAAGCCGACGATCGCCGCTTTCGCCGCGGCATAGGCCGGCAGCGCCGGTGCGCCGCGCATCCAGGCGATGGACGACATGTTGATGATCGAGCCGCCACCGCGCGCCTGCATCTGTCGCACCACCGCCTGTGCTGCGAAGAAGACGTGCTTGAGGTTGACGCCGATCATCCAGTCGAACTCGGCCGGCGTTACCTCGGAGAGAACCTGGCGTTGATCGTTGGCGGCGTTGTTGACGAGAACGGCGGCGTCGCCGAGCGAACGGTGGACCTCTGCCATCGCGGTGCGCAAGGCGTCGATGTCCAGGAGATCGCAGGGCACGAACAGCGGCGTGGTCCCGCGCGCTGCCGCCACTTCCCGCACCAGCGTTTCACCGGCATTCGTATCGATGTCAAGGAAGGCGACGTGGGCCCCCTGGCCCGCGAAGGCCCGTACGAAGGCGGCGCCAATGCCGCTGGCGCCGCCGGTAATCAACACCACGCGGCCCGCCAGGCCGGAATAGGTGGTCTTCGTCATGCGATCAGTCGCTCCGTTTCGGGGTCGAAAAGGCAAATACGGCGCGTGTCGAGCGCAAAGGAGGCGGACGCGCCGGGCGCGGGGCGGATATCGGGCGAGACGCGCGCCATCGCGGGCTCGCCCCCGAGCCGCAGCAACACCATGGTCTCGGCTCCGGTCGGCTCGACCATTTCTACCGGCGCATCGACGAGGACAGGCGCATCGCCGGAAAATGCGCGGCTGCCTTCGGCAATGCATTCCGGCCTGATGCCAAACACCACTTCGCGACCGACGTAGGATGCCGCGGCGTCATATCCTCGAAGGCGAAGACGAACCTCCTCCGGCCGCCCGGCGCCGATCACGACCACCGGCCCGTCATTCCCGCTCTCGAGCCGTGCCGGCATCGTGTTCATTGGCGGCGAACCCATGAAACGCGCCACAAACAAATTGGCCGGGTAGCGGTACACGGTATCGGGGTCGGCGAATTGCTGCACACGACCCTGATGCATCACGGCGATCCGCGTCGCCATCGTCATCGCTTCGATCTGGTCGTGGGTGACATAGACGATGGTGGCGCCGATCCGCTGGTGCAGCCGCTTGATCTCCATCCGCATTTCGACGCGCAGCTTGGCGTCAAGATTGGACAGCGGCTCGTCGAACAGGAAGAGCAGGGGATTGCGCACCAGCGCCCGCCCCATCGCCACACGCTGGCGCTGGCCGCCGGACAATTGCGACGGCTTGCGGCCGAGCAGCGGCTCGATCTGGAGCAGCTTGGCCACGTTCGCGACCGCCTTCTCCTGCTCGGCCTTCGGCACATGACGGCATTCCATGCCGAAGGTGATGTTCTGGCGCACCGTCATCGACGGATAGAGCGCGTAGGACTGGAACACCATGGCGATGTCGCGGTCCTTGGGCGGGATGTCGTTGACGATGCGCCCGCCAATCTCGATCGTCCCCGTGCTCGGTCGGTCGAGCCCGGCGACGATGTTGAGCAGCGTGGACTTGCCGCAGCCGGATGGCCCGACGAGGACCGTGAACTCGCCGCTCTCGATGTCGAGATCGACGCCCTTCAGTACCTCGAAGTTGGCGTACCGCTTGGACAGGGCGCGAATGCTCAGTGCTGCCATGACAAATCCATCATTTCACTGCGCCGGCGGTAAGGCCGCGCACGAAGTACCTGCCGCCGAGGAGATAGATCAACAAAGTGGGCAGGGCTGCGATGATCACTGCCGCGCTCTGCACGCCGTGCTGGGGGATATCTGCGACCGCAGCAGACAGCGCGATGAGAGCGGCCGTGACGGGCTGCTGTTGGCCGCTTGTGAACGTCACGCCATAGAGAAACTCGTTCCAGATGTGCGTGAACTGCCAGATCACGGTGACGATCAGGATGGGAGCCGAGACCGGCAGAATAATGCGCCAGAAAATACGAAAGAACCCGGCCCCGTCGATGCGCGCGGCCCTGATCAATTCATGGGGCACGGCGGCATAGTAGTTTCGGCAGAACAACGTGGTGAAGGACAGCCCCTGGATCGTGTGAATCAGCACGAGGCCCGTCAGCGTGTTGATGAGACCGATGTCCCGCAGCACGATTGTCCAGGGAAGCAATCGCATCTGTTGGGGAAGGAAGAGGCCGAGGGTCACGATGCCGTAGATCCAGGTATCTCCGCGAAAACGCCAGAGCGACACGGCGTACCCGGCGATCGCACCGAGCATGGTCGAGAAAATCGTCGCGGGAATCGTGATGAGCGCCGAGTTCAGCATGTACGGCCTGATGCCGGCGCAGGTCTCGGCCACGCAGAATCCGCTCCAGGCAGTTGCGTAATTGCTCCAAGCCCAGTGTTTCGGCCAGCCGATCATCGACGCCTGCGCGATTTCCTCATTGGTGCGGAGCGAGTTCAGCACGACAACGACCAATGGCGTGAGCCAGGCCGCCGCGATCAAAAAAACGATGAGATAGATCGATATCCGGCTTGGTGCGAAGGTTCGGTCACGCATGAGTAGCACGCCGCCGCTGGACATAACGCCACGCTGCATAGGGCAGCAGGACCGCGAGAAGAATGAGCAACATGAGCACCGCTGCCGCCGCCCCCCGGCCGAGCAGGCTGCGCTGGAACATCAGGTCGTAGACGACAAGGGCCGGTAGCTGGGTCGCGATTCCCGGTCCGCCGTTGGTGAGCGCGCGGACGAGGTCGAAGGCCGAAATCGCAAACTGCAGCTGCACCACGACCACGGTGATGGTGATCGGCCACAGCGTCGGCAAAATGACGCGCCGGTAGATTCGGATCGGCCCGGCGCCGTCGATCTGCGCGGCCTTGATGATGTCGGCGTCGACAGATCTGAGGCCGGCAAGAAAGAGCGCCATGGCAAAGCCGGAGGATTGCCAGATCGCAGCGATGACAATGGTCCAGATGGCCATGTCGCGGTCGATCAGCCAATCGAACTTGAAGGAGGTCCAGCCGAGGTCGTGGACCAGTTTCTGGATCCCGATGCCAGGACTGAGCAACCAGCTCCAGACCGTGCCCGTGACCACGAACGACACCGCAAGGGGGTAGAGGAAGATGGATCTCAGCAGGTTCTCGCCGCGAATGCGCTGATCGAGCAGGATCGCAAGGACAAGGCCGGTCATCACGCTCAGCAGCACGAAAGCGCTGCCGAACAGTAGGAGATTATCGAAGGCGATCTGCCAGTTCCGAGATGCCGCGACCGCCGTGTAGTTGCGCAGACCCACCCAGCCCGAGACCGGGACCAGAGTGGATGGCGTGAACGATATCCAGATCGTCCACAGCGAGAACGACACGAGGTGCACAGCGGACAGCAGCAGCGGCACCCAGATCATCAGATACTCAGGCAGCCGGCGCACCGCGCCAGCAATCGCCGGCCGGGCGGGCCGCGTTGCTATGGAGACGGTATCGATCAACGCGCGCCCTCGACGGCCTCGGCGAGGCGGGTGACCGCCTGCTCCGGCTTGATCGTCTTGTTCTTCACATATTCGGTGATCACGTCGATCATCGCAGCGGTCATGCCGTTCTCCTGCGCCATATTGTGCGCGAGGCTCAGGACCGCCTGATTGCTGGCGATAGCGTCTTTCAGAGCTGCTGCGGTCCGCCGTTGACCATCCGACCAGCCTTCACCGGAAAGATCGACATCGGTGCGCACGGGTATCGATCCCGTAATCTGCGAATACATCGTCTGGATCGCTGGATCCATGACGAGCTGGGCCATCAGCGTCTGGCCGGCCTGGAGGTCGGGCTCCTTGCGCTGCCAGAATATGAACGCATCGGCATTCAACAGAAAGACCGGCTTGGTATTGTCGCTCGGGCCAGGGGCGATGATGAAGTCGTCGAACTTGAAACCGGCGTTGCGCAACACGCCCTGTGCCCACCCGCCCATGATCATCATGCCCATGTCGCCGTCGACGAAGCGCTTCAGGTTGGTCGAAAAGTGTTGAGCACCGACATTGGGATCCATCCAGTCGGCGATCTTGCGCACCTGTGCGAAGGCAGCGCCTATCTCGGGCCCGTTCAACGCCTTCTCGTCAAGATTCATGATGGCTGCGCGGTAGGAGGCGGGACTGATGCCGGCGAGAGCGGCCTCGAATTTCTGGCCATCGTCCGGGCGGGTACCACCGTTGGCGATGGGATAAGTGACGCCGCCCGCTTTCATTTTCTCGGCAAGGTCGTTGAAGTCGGCCCATGTGACGGGGATCTTGCCGGCCTTGGCCTTGTCCATCGCGCGCTTGGAGAGAAACAGCATGTTGGTGCTGTAGATCTGCAGCGGCAGTGCAATCCATTTGCCGCCCGGCTTGTGCAATCGTGCAAGATCAGGAGCGACAACCTTTTCGTAGCTGGCGGCGGCAACTAGGTCGTCGAGATTGACGGTTGGAGCAATCTTCGACCAGGCCGCAATCTCCGGGCCTTTGAGCTGCGAACAGGCCGGTGGATCGCCGGCCATGATCTGAGCGCGTAGCTTGTTCATCATCTCCGTGGTGAACCCGGGGACGGGCGAGTGCTGCCAAACCCCGCCTTTCTCCTCGAATTTCTTGCCGAGCGCGGTGATAGCCGCCCCATCGCTGCCTGCGGACCATTGCGAGATCGCGGTCAGGCGCGGCTTGACCGCGCCTTGCGCGCGGGCAAAGGCCGGCAGCGCGAGCGCGGCAGCAGATCCAGCGAGCAGACGACGCCTGGTTGTTGTGATCGGCATGGCAAGTTCCTCCGTTTCAAGTGCTTTGCGCGTTGAGGCCGAACGACTTAGGGCATGTCAGGCGGCCTCCCTCGATGCGGCGGGCATGCCGCCGCGGCTGGCCAGGCAAAAGGCGGCGAAGGCGAGGGCAGCCTGCGGATCGTTGCCGGTCGAGGGTGGCACGAAAGCGATGGACACTTGCGCCAATGTCCGGCCGCCCAGCAGGCAGGCGTCGATCCCCTCGACCACGGCATTGCGATCGTCGTCGGAGAGAAGCGATGGCCAGCCGCTGATGGCGACGCCACCGCATGGCTTCACGTTCAGCGTGTTGCCGATCGCAAGGCCAAGCCGGAACAGCCGCCGCCGCAGCTCCTGGCGCACCCGCCCCGAGCGCGGGATCGTGTGCACCCATTGGCTGCCGGGCTGGAGCAATTCGGCGTCGGAGATATCGAGGAGCTCGGCCATGGCGGTGAGCGAAGTATAGGCCTCGACGCAGCCGAGATGGCCGCAGCGGCAGCGCGGTCCTTCCGGTCCAAATACCATGTGGCCCAGTTCGACCGGCTGGAGTGCATCAGCTTCAGTCGGGTCATCCATCCAGGCGCCGGCAACGCCATGGCTGACAAAGACGAACAGATGCGTGCCGCTGAATGGATAGTTCTGCGTGCGGCAGCGGTGAAAAGTGGCGTGCGCCACCACGGAATTGGTGAATTCCAGCGGCACGCCGGCAAACATCTCGCCGATCATGCCGCTGATGCGCCCGACGTCGCAGGGGATGATCGGATTGCCGGATATGGTCAAGCGGCCAAGGCCCGGAATGGAGACGCCGATCTGTGAGAGTGTGATGTGGCGGCGGCGCGTCCAGTCGCGCAGCAATGTCATCGCTTCGCGGAAGACGCGGCCGACCGTCTCGACCGTCGGCGCCTTCGGCAACGGCAGACGCTCGGTGTAGTGCAGTTCGCCGGAGAGACCGCCGACGCCGACGCTGAGCCATTGGGCGGTCAGCTCAACGGCTGCGAGCGCGACCGAGCCGTCGAGGGACACGAGGCCCGTCGGGCCGCCGACATAAGGGGCAGGGCGCCGCACTTCCTCGATCAGGCGTTCGGCCTTCAGGTCGAGCAGGATGCGCGACAGGCTCGCCTCGGACAGGCGCACCGCCTTCGCCAGCGGCGGCCGAAACGAGCCGCCCGACTGCAGCAAATGAGTCAAAATGGCAGCGCGCGTCTGCCGCCGACTTCTCGGCTGATCCGGCATTTCCATCCCAGTCGTCATTCTTACTTAGTGTAAGAATTTGCCCGCGGAGCGTTTCGGCTGTCAAGCGATTACCGCTCCGATGCGCCGACTTGTTGTTGTGCGCGGCAGCAAGTTGTGCCGGTGGGAAACTCGCTGCCGGTGGTTCGCTCAGCGATTGGCGCGTCATCGTGGATGGCCCAACAAAAACGGCGCCATTGTGAGATGGCGCCGTTTCGAAAGCCGTAATGGCCGAACTTATTTGCGGGTGGCGATCGGCACGTAGTCGCGCTTGGCGACGCCGGTGTAGAGCTGGCGCGGACGACCGATCTTCTGATGCGGGTCCTCGATCATCTCGCTCCACTGGCTGATCCAGCCGACGGTGCGGGCGACCGCGAACAGCACGGTGAACATCGAGACCGGGAAGCCCATCGCCTTCAGCGTGATGCCCGAATAGAAATCGACGTTCGGATAGAGCTTGCGCTCGATGAAGTACTGGTCGCTGAGCGCGATCTTCTCGAGCTCCATTGCCACCTTCAGCATCGGATCCTCGCCATGGCCGGTCTCCCTGAGCACGGCGTGACACATCTTCTGCATGATCTTGGCGCGCGGATCGTAGTTCTTGTAGACGCGGTGCCCGAAGCCCATCAGGCGGACTTCAGAGTTCTTGTCCTTCACCTTGGCGATGAACTCGGGGATTTTATCGACCGTGCCGATATCGTAGAGCATGTTGAGCGCGGCTTCGTTGGCGCCGCCATGCGCCGGGCCCCAGAGGCAGGCGATGCCCGCCGCGATGCAGGCGAACGGGTTGGCGCCGGAGGAGCCGGCGATGCGCACCGTGGAAGTCGAGGCGTTCTGCTCGTGGTCGGCGTGCAGGATGAAGATCTTCTCCAGCGCGTCGGCGAGAACCGGGCTCACCTTGTAGTCCTCGCAGGGCACCGCGAAGCACATGTTCAGGAAGTTCTCGGCGAAGCCGAGCGAGTTCTTCGGATAGATGAAGGGCTGGCCGACCGTGTACTTGTAGGCCATTGCCGCCAGCGTCGGGATCTTCGCGATCATGCGCATGGAAGCGATCATGCGCTGCTTCGGATCGTTGATGTCGGTGCTATCGTGATAGAACGCGGCGAGCGCGCCGACGGCCGCAACCATGATCGCCATCGGATGGGCGTCGCGGCGGAAGCCCTGGAAGAAGCGAGCCATCTGCTCGTGCACCATCGTGTGATGCGTCACGCGGTGGTCGAAATCCTTCTTCTGCGCGGCGGTGGGCAGGTCCCCGTAGAGCAGGAGATAGCAGGTCTCCAGGAAGTCGCCGTGCTCGGCAAGCTGCTCGATCGGGTAGCCGCGGTATTCCAGCACGCCCGCGTCACCGTCGATATAGGTGATCTTGGACTGGCAACTCGCCGTCGAGGTGAAGCCCGGGTCGTAAGTGAACAGGCCGGACTGGCCGTAGAGCTTGCCGATATCGATGACATCAGGTCCGACGCTGCCGCTGAGGATCGGAAGATCGTAATTCTTGTTTCCGACCGTCAGCGTGGCGGTCTTATTGCTTGGTTTTGCGTCCATCGTAGGTCCCCGATGTGTGGTGAAACGGGCCGGAGCCGGAGCCCCAAAGGAGATCGTTGGGGGCAGGCCGGATGTTCCAGAATGTACGGGGAGATGGGTATATTATTGCTGTGTGCGCTGCAAGATCGCCGCACGCATGGTCGACTTACGTCGTAGACTGATCTTTAAGCCGGCCCAGGCTCTCCTGGCGTCCAAGAACGTCCAAAACCTCAAAAATACCAGGTGAGGTGGTCCGTCCCGTCAGCGCGGCCCGCAAGGGCTGGGCGACCGCGCCGAGCTTGAGACTATTTTCCTCGGCAAAACTGCGCAGCGCAGCTTCCGTGCTGGCGCCGCTCCATGTCTCGACTTTCTCCAGCGCGGAATGAAGCTGGCCGATCAGCTTGCGGTTCTCGGCTGTCAGCAGCGCCTGCGCCTTGGCATCGAGCTGCAGCGGGCGGTCGGCAAAGATGAAGTAGGCGCCATCGATCAGCTCGATCAGCGTCTTGGCGCGCTCCTTCAGGGCCGGCATGGCCTTCAAGAGCTGCGCTCGCGTGTTGTCGTTTAACTTGGCCTTGATCTCGTCGCGGCTGGGCACGACGTGATTGAGCACATCTTCGAACATCTTCACGAGTGATTGATCGTCGGCATGACGGATGTAGTGGCCGTTGAGGTTTTCTAGCTTGGCGAAATCGAAGCGGGCGGCGGCGCGGCCGACGCCGGCGAGGTCGAACGCTGCGATCATCTCCTCGGTCGAGAAGATCTCCTGGTCGCCATGGCTCCAGCCGAGCCGGACGAGGTAGTTGCGCAGCGCCGCCGGCAGGTAGCCCATGGCGCGATAAGCATCGACGCCGAGCGCGCCGTGGCGCTTCGACAGCTTCGAGCCGTCCGGGCCGTGGATCAGGGGGATGTGGGACATGCTCGGCAGCGTCCAGCCCATCGCATCGTAGATCTGCTTCTGGCGGGCGGCGTTGATCAGATGGTCGTCGCCGCGAATGACATGGGTGACGCCCATGTCATGGTCATCCACGACCACGGCGAGCATGTAGGTCGGATTGCCATCGCCCCGCAGAAGTACGAGGTCGTCGAGATTCTCGTTCTGCCAGACCACGCGGCCCTGGACCTGGTCCTCGATCACGGTCTCGCCGGTCTGCGGCGCGCGCAGGCGAATGGTGGGCTTCACATCGGTCGGGGCGGTCGCCGGGTCGCGGTCGCGCCATAGGCCGTCATAGAGGCGAGTACGGCCCTCTGTGCGCGCCTTCTCGCGCATGGCGGCGAGCTCTTCGGCCGTGGCGTAGCAGCGATAGGCTTTGCCGTCGGCGAGCAGCTGCTCGGCGACCTCGCGGTGGCGGGCGGCGCGGGCGAACTGGTAGATGACCTCGCCGTCCCAGCCGAGCTCAAGCCATTTGAGTCCATCGAGTATGGCAGCGATGGCGGCCTCGGTGGAGCGCTCGCGGTCGGTGTCCTCGATCCGCAGCAGCATCTTGCCGCCGTGCTTCTTCGCATAGAGCCAGTTGAACAGCGCCGTGCGGGCGCCTCCGATATGGAGGAAGCCGGTCGGCGAGGGAGCGAAGCGCGTGACGACGGAATCGGTCATTCTTGGCAGGGCCTATGCATGGGAAGCGGTGGTGTATAGCAGGAACGGGACATAACTAAAGCCCGTCGGCCGACCTCGTGGGCCTTGGCGCGGCCACACGAATTTGGCAGAAGAACCGCTGATTTCCCTACAGGATTTTCGTAATGACAGAACCGGTGGCGACTGAGGTTGGGCGCGATTTCATTCGTGACATCATCCAGGCCGATCTCGATCAGGGCAAGTACAAGGAGATCGTGACCCGGTTCCCGCCGGAGCCGAACGGCTATTTGCATATCGGCCACGCCAAGTCGATTGCGCTCAATTTCGGCATCGCGCAGGAGTTTCCGGGCCGCTGCCATCTGCGCTTCGACGACACCAATCCGGTCAAGGAAGAACAGGAATATATCGATGCGATCCAGGCCGACGTGCGCTGGCTCGGCTTCGACTGGGGCAAGAACCTGTTCTTCGCCTCCGACTATTTCGATCGCCTCTATGAATGGGCGGAGCAGCTGATCCGCGACGGCCTCGCCTATGTCGACGACCAGACCCAGGAGGAGATCCGCCTCTCGCGCGGCACGCTGACCGAGCCCGGCAAGAACTCGCCGTTCCGCGACCGCAGTGTTGCGGAGAACCTCGACCTGTTCCGCCGCATGAAGGCCGGCGAATTCCCGAACGGCGCACGCGTGCTGCGGGCTAAGATCGACATGGCCGCGGGCAACATCAATCTGCGCGATCCCGTTCTGTACCGCATCCTGCACGCGCATCATCCGCGCACCGGTGACGCGTGGTGCATCTATCCGAGCTACGATTATGCCCACGGCCAGTCGGATGCGATCGAGGGCATCACGCACTCGATCTGCACGCTGGAGTTCGAGGACCACCGCCCCCTCTATGACTGGTTCATCGACAAGCTGCCGGTGCCCTCGAAGCCGCACCAGTACGAGTTCGCGCGGCTGAACCTGACTTACACGCTGCTGTCGAAGCGCGTGCTGACCCAGCTCGTTCGCGACGGCCATGTCGCGGGCTGGGACGATCCGCGCATGCCGACCATCGCGGGGATGCGCCGCCGCGGCGTGCCGCCGGCCGCGCTGCGCGAATTCGTCAGGCGCATCGGCGTTGCCAAGTCCAACAGCGTGGTCGATGTCGGCATGCTCGAGTTCTGCATCCGCGAGGAGCTGAACCGCACAGCGCAGCGCCGCATGGCGGTGCTGAAGCCGCTGAAAGTGGTGATCGAGAACTATCCGGAAGGGCAGGTCGAGGAGCTCGAGGCGATCAACCACCCGGATGACCTCAGCGCCGGCACGCGCAAGATCAGCTTCGGCCGCGAGCTCTATATCGAGCGCGACGACTTCATGGAGAACCCGCCGAAGAAATTCTTCCGCTTGTCGCCAGGCAACGAGGTGCGCCTGCGCTATGCCTATTTCGTCAAGTGCACCGGCGTGATCAAGAACGACGCAGGCGAGGTGGTGGAGCTGCGCTGCACCTACGATCCCGCGACCAAGGGCGGCAACGCGCCCGATGGGCGCAAGGTCAAGGCGACGATGCACTGGCTGCCGGCAGCGACGTCGAAGCCTGCTGAAATCCGCATCTATCACCAGCTGTTCTCCAATCCGAGCCCGGACGCCTCGAATTTCGCGGCCGATCTCAACCCTCAGTCGCTGGAGATCCTGTCCGATGCGCGGATCGAGGCATCGGTCGCGGAGAGCAATTCGACCGAGCCGATGCAGTTCGAGCGCCAGGGCTATTTCGTGCGCGACAAGGACTCGACGCCGGGCAAGCCGGTGTTTTCGCGCACCATCGGTCTGCGCGACACGTTTGCAAAGGAAGTCGCGAAAGGTTGAGGCACCCATGAGCAACGAAACCGACGCCATCGTTTCCGCCATCATCGCGAAATGGTGCGCCGGCTTCGCGACGCTTGATGCAGCCGCGCTGTCCTCGCTCTATGCGAGCAACGCGTTCTTCTTCGGCTCCAACCCGAAACTCTACCGGGGCAGGGACGGCGTTGCGGACTATTTCAACGGCCTGCCGCGATGGCGCAAGCCGAGTGCGATGTTTTCCGAGGTGCATGCCGCGCAGGCAGGTCCTGACCTGATCAACATGGCGGCAACCGTCTCGTTCGATCTCGCCGGCGAGCGTCCTGATCTCGTCGTCAAGATGAGCTCGGTGGCAGCCCCGCCGGAGACCGGCGGCTTGCGGCTGCGCTACGCAGCCTTCATGCAGGGCTTGCGTGATGCGATCGATGCACGCATCCGTGCGACGCTCGAGGGCGACAACCGTGCGATCGCGACCGCGCTGCTCACCGGGCGGCGCGATGCCATCACCACGCCCGTCAACGACGCCATGTTCATCTCGGGGCTTGGGCCATGTGCTGTCGATCTCCGGCTAACAGGTAGCCTGAAGCGTCACGAGCATTCAGGACACGTCAACATCCACAGATATCAATGGCTTAGTCGGCACTAGCACGTGACTGTCGGCCTCAGCAGTGTTCACTATTGGTCAAGTTGACGCGTCCCCCGTGCTTCCCAAAAACGAGGACTGCTTCCCATGATTTCGGATAGAGCAAATAAATGGACTGACGCCTCGGTCCGCAAATTGGTCGCGCCGGCTGACAAGTCGGATTTCATCCACTGGGATCCTGAGCTGCCTTCCTTCGGTGTCCGGCTCCGAGGAGGGCGAAGCTCGTTCGTTGTTCAGTACCGGATCGGCCGGAAGCAGCGGCGCGAGAGCCTTGGGGACGTGCGGAAGCTGGAGCTGAAGGACGCTCGCGAGATCGCGCGGAAGCGGTTTGCCCAGGTCGAGCTCCACATTGACCCGGTAGCCGATCGGAAGCGCCTGGAGGCAGAGCAGGCAGCAGAGGCCGACACCTTCCTGAAGGCGGCAGAGGAATATCTCGAGACCCGCGTGTCCAAGATGCGGCCCAACACCTACATCGCTGCCAAGCGGTATCTGCTCGACCACTGCACGCCGCTGCACAAGAAGGGCGTCACGAAGGTGACTTTCTCGGACGTCGCGGGGCTGCTGCGCGATCTCGTCCGCGACCATGGTCCGACCTCGGCGGCCCGCGCACGCGGCACCCTGGGGGCCTTCTTCGTCTGGGCACTGCGTCAGGCCAAGGTGAGGGCCAATCCGGTGATCGGGACGGAGAACCCGATTGAGGGCAAAGAGCCGCGCGATCGCGTCCTGACCGACGACGAGATCCGGGCGATCTGGCGCCATTGCGGTGACGATGACTTCGGCCGCATCGTGCGGGTTCTGCTCCTCACAGCCTGTCGGCGCGACGAGATCGGCGCGCTCCGCTGGTCGGAGCTCGATTTGGATGCCGGAAAAATCACGTTCCCCAAGGAGCGCATCAAGAGCAAACGCCCGTTTGTCCTGCCGCTGCCCGAGACTGCTCGCGGCATACTGAAGTACCGCGTCGGCACGGCCGGGAGACGGTCTTCGGAGGCGGCCCAAGCGGTTTCAACGCCTGGAGCTATAACACCCTCCGGATCAACGCCGCGATTACCACGGCCGCCGGCAAGAGCTTGGCACCATGGCGCCTGCACGACCTGCGCCGCACGGTTCGGACGCGCTTGGGCAAGCTGGGCGTGCTCCCGCATATCGCCGAGCTGGTCCTGAACCATGCCGGCCACAAGTCAGGCATCGGCGGGGTTTACGACCATCACTCCTACGAGGCGGAGATCGGAGAAGCTTTGCGCAAGTGGGAGGCTTACTTGCTGGCGATCGTCGCGCCGGCCGACAACGTCGTCCAGCTCCGTCGGGCTGAGAGCTGAAAGATGGGAAGGCCTCCTTCCAAGTTTGTTTCCGATCCTCGGCACGTCGGGGACCAGAAGCGCAAGCGCGAGGACTATTTCACGCGCGCAGAGCTTGTCGCTCTGGAACAGTCGTGGATGCTTGGCAACCCGGGCGCTGGGAAGGAGGCCTTCTATCGATGGTATGCCGAGACTTACTTCGGACTTGGGCCCGACAAGATTGGGCGAGCCGAAATGGAGCGTGTGCGTCAGTTGTTTCGCGGCGCCAAGGTTCGCGCGCGCGATGAAGGTTGGTTCAAGGATTGAGAGGCCGAGTTATTTTACGGTTACAGCCTAGCGCGCGCTGAATACTCCTTTGGCATCTTAGATGCTCAGGGAGCGTTTCGTGACCGACGACCTCGCACTATCCGACATTCGGATGCTCTCGTTCGATGAGTGGTGCCGCCTCAATGGCTTCAGCCGTAGCACGGGGCAACGCCTATTGCGTGATGGCAAGGGTCCCCAGTTTGTAAGGATCTCCACTCGCCGCATTGGCGTGACGATCGGCGAAAATCGCCGATGGCTCGCATCTCGCATGACTGAGACGGCGGCCTGATCATGGGAGCACGCAAGCCGGAGCTCGCCGAGCCGGTCGTTGTCGACCAGTTTTGGGCCAACCGTCGCCACGACGCGATCATCACCGAGCTGTCGACATACCAGGGACACAACCTCATCAACGTGCGCAAGCACGCGATGCATCGCGACGGCAAGCTAAAGCCGACCCCAAAGGGCATCGCCATCAAGGTCACGCGTCTGCCCGATCTCGCGAAGGCTATCAATAAAGCCCTGGCAAAAGCCCAGGAGCTTGGCTTGCTGGACGCGAGCAATACCGAATGAGCAACGTCGGCGCATTCGAAGAGCTTTGCCAGGACTATGTCGGCTGGTGGCTCGATGGCATCCTGGAAAAAACCGACGCGGTCGACTGCGCTCAGCGGCACGCTGAGCTGTGGGGTGTCGTTGACGAGATCGGCCAAGACGAAGTGCAGGCGATTATGTCGCTAGCCTTCTCGCCGGCTGAAGGTTTGCAGTCGGACTATGCGAGCAGGCTTGTCATGCAGTGGGAGCTTGCTGATCCTCGCGACCGCTGGCGCTGGACTGGCGAACTGCCGCCCATGCAGCAGGTCCCCGCGACCGAAAAGGCTCCGTATCGCACACTGTGTTTCGGCATGGAATAAGGACCCCGTTTTCGGGGTGATCGGCATCCAATCGGGACCCCGGGATAAGGGTCCACAGTGGCTTCCATCGAGTCATGGA
>NZ_JADPJR010000055.1:0-109127 GCF_023073535.1 Bradyrhizobium sp. 179
CGGCAGCTGGTTGGCGTAGCGCACCGGCCGTCGCGACCGGTCCGTCAGGGCCTCGAACCCGTGTTCCTTGTACCGGCCAAAGATCTTGTAGCCGGTCTTTCGCGAGATGCCGAAATCCCGGCAGACGTCCGTCATGGCCTCGCCGTCCAGCAGCCGGACGACAAACCGCAGGCGTTCCTCCATCACCGAACTCGCTTTCCACGGCATCCGCACCTCCCGCAGAACAAAAGCGGAAAGTGTAACCCATGTGTCCGGTACGAAGTGTCACCTATGTCTCGGGCCGCTCAGCTCGCTTCGCGACCTACGGCTGGGCAAGCCACCTTCGGAACATCATTGACGCGAAGCGGGCGAGGGCTGTCACGCCGGAGCCCGACAGGCGAAGGCGGACTTCCCGATACACGCCAAGCTCAATCCTTCGGTCTCCCCGGCAGCCCTGGCACCGCATCGATCCAGACCGCGGCCGACTGGCACCAGATCTGCCGGACCGGCCTAAGAGTGTTGCGCTGGCGGATGCTGCCCCAGCGGATGCCCCAGTCGTCGGCCTGGTCGCCCTCACCGCTCGTGAACAGCGGGGAACCGCAATCGGCGCAGAAATGCTGGAAGCGCATTCGGCCGTTGTCGCCCCGCTTGCCATAGATTTTGGGCGTGCCGCCGGTCAGGCGGACGTCCGCTCCGGAACAGACGGCCGTCACCCGGAACGGCGAGCCGGTCAGGGCCTGGCAGTCAGTGCAGTGGCAAACCGAGACCGCCTCGGGATCGATGTCGGCCTCGAAGCTGATCTTGCCGCAATGGCATTGCCCATCGATCTGCATCGCCTCTCCCTCTGGCCCCAAAACAAAAACGGCGCCCGAAGGCGCCGTTTTATCATCTTTCGCTGAACCTTAGTGGGCGGTCAGGCCGCCGGCGGCCTCATCCCCGTCCGGCTTCACCGTCACCTTGGTGTCCTCTTCCCAGACAATCGGGACCGGCTTCTTGACCAGCGCCTTGGCGACAACGTCGTCGAGGCGAGAAACCGGGATGATCTCCATGCCGCCCTTGATCGCATCGGAAATCTCCGTGAGATCCTTGGCATTGTCCTCGGGGATCAGCACCGTCTTGATGCCGCCGCGGGCAGCAGCCAGCAGCTTCTCCTTCAGGCCGCCGATCGGCAGCACGCGACCGCGCAGCGTGATCTCGCCTGTCATCGCGACATCGTGGCGGACCGGAATGCCGGTCATGACCGAGATGATCGCGGTCGCCATGGCGACACCCGCGGACGGACCATCCTTCGGCGTCGCGCCCTCCGGCACGTGCACGTGGATGTCGCGCTTGTCGAACAGCGGCGGCTCGACGCCGTAGTTGATCGCACGCGAGCGGACGTAGGACGCCGCCGCCGATATCGACTCCTTCATGACATCACGGAGATTGCCCGTGACCGTCATCTTGCCCTTGCCGGGCATCATGACGCCTTCGATCGTCAGCAGCTCGCCGCCGACGTCGGTCCAGGCAAGGCCGGTGACGATGCCGACCTGCGGCTCGCTCTCGATTTCGCCGAAGCGGTATTTCGGCACACCGAGCAGCTCTTCCAGAGTCTTCTCGGTGACCTTGACCGACTTCTTCTTGGAGATCATCAGCTCCTTCACCGCCTTGCGGGCGAGTGTCGAGAGCTCACGCTCCAGATTGCGCACGCCCGCTTCGCGGGTATAGCGGCGGATCAAGAGCAGCAGCGCGTCGTCGTCGATCGAGAACTCCTTGGAGTCCAGGCCGTGCTTGGACACCGCGTTCGGGATCAAGTGCTTGCGCGCGATCTCGACCTTCTCGTTCTCGGTGTAGCCCGCGATCCGGATGATCTCCATGCGATCCATCAGCGGGCCCGGAATATTGAGCGTATTCGCGGTCGTGATGAACATCACGTTGGACAGATCGTAGTCGACCTCGAGATAGTGGTCGTTGAAGGTCGCGTTCTGCTCGGGGTCGAGCACCTCGAGCAGCGCCGAGGACGGATCGCCGCGGAAATCGGCGCCCATCTTGTCGATCTCGTCCAGCAGGAACAGCGGATTGGACGACTTCGCCTTGCGCATCGACTGGATGATCTTGCCGGGCATCGAGCCGATATAGGTGCGGCGGTGGCCACGGATCTCGGCCTCGTCGCGCACGCCGCCAAGCGAGACGCGCACGAATTCGCGCCCCGTCGCCTTCGCGATCGACTTGCCGAGCGAGGTCTTGCCGACGCCGGGAGGCCCGACGAGGCACAGGATCGGACCCGTCAGCTTGTTGGCGCGCGACTGCACTGCGAGATACTCGACGATGCGTTCCTTGACCTTCTCGAGCCCGTAATGATCGGAGTCCAGGATGGCTTGCGCCGCTTCCAGATCCTTCTTCACCTTGGACTTCTTGTTCCACGGGATCGACAGCAGCCAATCCAGATAGTTGCGCACGACGGTCGCTTCCGCGGACATCGGCGACATCTGGCGCAGCTTCTTCAATTCGTGCTGCGCCTTCTCGCGCGCTTCCTTGGAGAGCTTGGTCTTGGAGATCTTCTCTTCGAGATCGGCGAGCTCGTCGCGACCGTCGTCGTCGCCGAGTTCCTTCTGGATCGCCTTCATCTGCTCGTTGAGATAATACTCGCGCTGGGTCTTCTCCATCTGGCGCTTGACGCGCGAGCGGATGCGCTTCTCGACCTGGAGCACGGAGATCTCGCTCTCCATCAGGCCCAGCACCTTCTCGAGGCGCGTGGTGACGGACAGCGTCTCCAGGATGCCCTGGCGGTCCGCGATCTTGACCGCAAGATGCGAGGCGACGGTGTCGGCGAGCTTGGCGAAATCGGTGATCGCCTGCACGACGCCGACGACCTCGGCCGAGATCTTCTTGTTGAGCTTCACGTAGCTCTCGAAGTCGGACACGACCGAGCGCGCCAGCGCCTCCGCCTCGACCGACTTCGCGTCGGTGTCGGCGAGCGCGACGGCGGTCGCTTCGTAATAGTCGGCGCGATCGGTGTATTTCTGCACGCGCGCACGCTCGAGCCCTTCAACCAGCACCTTCACGGTGCCGTCGGGAAGCTTCAAGAGCTGGAGCACGCTGGCAAGCGTACCGGTCTCGTAGATGGCATCGGGCGCCGGATCATCATCGGACGCGTTCTTCTGCGTCGCCAGCATGATCAGCGCATCGTTCTTCATCACCTCTTCGAGCGCGCGGATCGACTTCTCGCGGCCGACGAAGAGCGGCACGATCATGTGCGGGAAGACGACGATATCGCGCAGCGGCAGCACGGGATAAGCGTGCGTTTCGCCATGAACGATGGTTGGCCGAGGTTTGGGATTAGTCATGGCCTTTTCCTTTTGCTTTGCCCCCTTGCACGCAGCCCGCTGATCATGCGCAACCGCCACAAGGTGCCGACGTGATCCGCAGAGCCGGTCGGTCCTTTTGCGAGTCGGACCGGCTTGCCGGATCGGAACTGAGGCGAATCCAGAAGAGAATTTTCGCTCGCCGCCGACATTAGGTGGCTATCGACCCGGGGGGTGTCAAGTCATTGAAAAACGCGCGCCTTCAGGCGCTTACGCACGCAGGTAAGCGACGCAACACCGGCTGCGGAGATACAGCTCCGCAGCCCTCCTTGATGAGACGATTGGAGCGTTCCAGCGCCGGGAAATCAGGCGCTGGCATTCTCGACGGCGCGATCGGACCGATCTGCGTAGATGTAGAGCGGACGCGCCGTGCCTTCCACGACTTCTCGCGAAATCACGACCTCTTCCACACCTTCCAGACCCGGCAGGTCGAACATGGTCTCGAGCAGGATCGCCTCGAGGATCGAACGCAAACCGCGCGCGCCGGTCTTGCGCTCGATCGCCTTGCGCGCGACCGCGCCAAGCGCCTCGTCGGCGAAGGTCAGCTCGATGTTCTCCATCTCGAACAGGCGTTGGTACTGTTTCACCAGCGCGTTCTTCGGCTCGGTGAGGATCTTCTTCAGCGAGGTCTCGTCCAGGTCCTCGAGCGTCGCCACGACCGGCAGACGACCGACGAACTCGGGGATGAGGCCATACTTCAGGAGATCCTCAGGCTCGACGTGACGGAAGATCTCGCCGGTCCGGCGATCCTCTGGCGCGAGCACCTGGGCACCGAAGCCGATCGAGGTCGACCGTCCGCGCGCCGAGATGATCTTTTCGAGACCGGCGAAGGCGCCGCCGCAGATGAACAGGATGTTGGTGGTATCCACCTGCAGGAATTCCTGCTGCGGATGCTTGCGGCCGCCCTGCGGCGGGACCGAAGCCACCGTGCCTTCCATGATCTTGAGCAGCGCCTGCTGCACGCCCTCACCCGACACGTCGCGCGTGATCGAGGGATTGTCGGACTTGCGGCTGATCTTGTCGATTTCGTCGATGTAGACGATGCCGCGCTGGGCGCGCTCGACATTGTAGTCGGCAGCCTGGAGCAGTTTCAGGATGATGTTCTCGACGTCCTCGCCGACATAGCCGGCTTCGGTCAGCGTCGTCGCGTCCGCCATCGTGAACGGCACGTCGAGGATGCGGGCGAGCGTCTGCGCGAGCAGCGTCTTGCCCGAGCCGGTCGGACCGATCAGCAGGATGTTCGACTTCGCGAGCTCGACGTCGTTGTGCTTGGTCTGGTGGTTGAGGCGCTTGTAGTGGTTGTGCACCGCGACCGACAGGACCTTCTTCGCATGGCTCTGGCCGATCACGTAATCGTCCAGGACCTTGCAGATTTCCTTCGGCGTCGGAATGCCGTCGCGCGACTTGACCAGCGAGGATTTGTTCTCCTCGCGGATGATGTCCATGCAGAGCTCAACGCACTCGTCGCAGATGAAGACCGTGGGACCCGCGATCAGTTTGCGGACTTCGTGCTGGCTCTTGCCGCAGAACGAGCAATATAGCGTGTTCTTGGAGTCGCTCGTGCCGACCTTACTCATTCATGTCTCCGTCCGCGGTTCGATCCCGTTCCGCTCGATCGCTCCATTCCGACACGATGGCCGGCATGAAGCTTAAGTAGAGCAAATTCCGTACCAAAAAAGACCCTACGCGTTACATCCCGTGCGAATCACGGTCGCTCGATTCTCCGCGATCTTAGCCGATCAATCGTAGCCAACCATGCTGTCACCCGACTATCAAGAATTCGCTAATCGGGGCTCGCCGGCTACCCGTGACAATACCGTGATTTCCGGCCTTGGCACGGGCGAAGTGATCGAAATCATTCCGGCGTTGCTGGATTACCACGAAAAACAAGCACGAAAGCGGAACTTTCTGCCTGTCGCAGGACGCAAGACGGCGTTTTGCAACGCGCCCTTAACGTGAACACCGTCCTGACGGTCCCCGGCGATCCCGAGGGATCGCCGTAACCACCGGGTAGTGCTATTGGGTTTTCGCCGGCGCCGGTTCCTCGGCGCGCTTGTCGATCACCCTGTCGACCAGACCGAACTCCTTGGCGTCGTTCGCAGTCAGGAACTTGTCGCGTTCCAGCGCGTCCTCGATCGACTTGTAGGTCTGGCCGGTGTGCTTGACGTAGATCTCGTTGAGCCGCTTCTTCAGATTCAGGATTTCCTGGGCGTGCAGCATGATGTCGGTGGCTTGGCCCTGGAAGCCGCCGGAGGGCTGGTGAACCATGATACGCGCGTTCGGCAGCGAGAAGCGCATCTCCTTCTCGCCGGCGGCAAGCAGCAGCGAGCCCATCGAAGCCGCCTGGCCCGTGCACAGCGTCGAGACCGGCGGGCGGATGAACTGCATGGTGTCGTAGATGGCAAGCCCCGACGTCACCACGCCGCCCGGCGAGTTGATGTACATCGAGATTTCCTTCTTCGGATTTTCAGCCTCGAGGAACAACAACTGCGCGACGATCAACGTCGACATCCCGTCCTCGACCGGGCCGGTCACGAAGATGATGCGCTCCTTCAGCAGGCGCGAGAAAATGTCGTAGGCGCGCTCGCCACGGTTGGTCTGCTCGACCACCATAGGCACGAGGTTCATGTAGGTTTCAACCGGATCGCGCATGAGTCACCTAGGGTTTCGGAGACGGACATCGCCAGGCTTGGCTGCCAGTTTGGCTGGATTTGCCGGAAGGCGGATGGACGTCCTGTGATGCAGGAACTTGGCAGAGGTAGAACATTGGTACAGGGCGTACCGACAGATATAGCCCAATTCGCGCCTGACAAGTGCGGAGCGCATTAAGGCTTAATCCCTCGGGTAGTTGAAGCTGATTCGCACAAAGAGGCCCAGCCGGCCATCTGGCTAGCTTGGCCTCTTCGCTGATCATTCTTAATAGAAGACTGCCTCAATCCCTTGAGGCAGCGGTCTTTTCCGCCTCGTCGTCCTTGTAGAGGTCCTCGCGCGAGACCTTCTTCTCGGTCACGTTTGCGAGTTCGAGGATGAAATCGACGACCTTGTCCTCATAGATCGGTGCACGAAGCTGGGCCAGCGCCTGGGCGTTGTTGCGGTAATAGTCCCAGACCTCCTTCTCACGGCCGGGCATCTGGCGCGCCCGCTCGATCACCGCGCGGCCGACCTCGTCGTCGGTCACGGTGATCTTGTTCTTCTCGCCGATCTCGGAGAGCACGAGGCCGAGGCGCACGCGGCGGTCGGCGATCTTGCGGTACTCTTCCTTGGCGGCATCTTCCGTGGTGTTCTCGTCGGCGAAGGTCTTGCCGGCGGAGTCCATCTCGGCCTTGACCGAGTTCCACATCAGATTGAACTCCTCGTCGACCAGCGAGGGCGGCGCTTCGAAGCGATGCGCCTCGTCGAGGCGGTCGAGCAGCGCGCGCTTGACACGCTGACGCGTCGCGGTCGCGAACTCGGCGGCGAGACGCTCGCGCGCGGCTTCCTTCAGCTTGTCGAGCGATTCAAGGCCGAGCGTCTTGGCGAACTCGTCGTCGATCGCGATGTCCTGCGGCGCCTCGATCAACGTCGCGGTGGTCTCGAACTCGGCGGGCTGGCCGGCGAGCTTGTCGTTCATGTAGTTCTTCGGGAACGACACTTTTAGCGTGCGCGTCTCGCCCGCGCCGATGCCGGTCAGCTGCTCCTCGAAGCCGGGGATGAAGGTGTTGGAGCCGATGACGACCTGGATGCCCTCACCGGTGCCGCCCTCGAAGGCTTCGCCGTTGATGGTGCCCTTGAAGGCGACGGTGACGCGGTCGCCCGAGGCGGCCTTGGCGCCCTCGCCCTTGTCAGCATAGGTACGGTTGGAATCAGCGATGCGCTTGATCGCCTCGTCGACGTCGGAATCGGTGACCTCGGCGACGGGCTTCTCGACCTGGAAGGTCTTGAAGTCGGCGAGCGCGATCGAAGGCACCACCTCGATTGCGACCGTGTAGGTCAGATCAGTCTTACCCGACAGCAGCTCCTCGACCTCGGCCTGCTCGGTCGGCATGGTGATCTTCGGCTCGGTCGCAAGGCGGAAGCCGCGCTCGGAGAACAGCTGGGTGTTGGTGTCGCGGATGGTCTGGTCGATGGTCTCGGCCATCACCGAGCGGCCATAGACCTTCTTCAGGTGACCGACCGGCACCTTGCCGGGACGGAAGCCGTTGAGGCGGACCTTGTCCTTGAGATCGACGAGCTTGGCATCGGCCTTGGCGTCGAGATCAGACGCAGGGACGCTGATCTTGAACTCGTGCTTCAAACCTTCCGAGAGGGTCTCTGTGACCTGCATGGCGTCCAATCTTCTTCTCGTTCGGTCCCGGCGCGCATGCGTCGGGACGCTGTCATTAATCCGGCGCGAGGCAGACGCCTCAACGCCGGTGGTTCAACAGGCCGGCTCCAAGCGGACAAACATCCGCGAGGAAGCTGGCCTCGTAATCCGTGCAAACGCTGAAAGCGCTTGGTGCGGGCGGAGGGACTCGAACCCCCACATCTTGCGACACTGGAACCTAAATCCAGCGCGTCTACCAGTTCCGCCACGCCCGCGTGAATTCGCATCAAGGCCGGCCGCGATGCCGCGGGCGGCCGGGCTTATAGCATGTGCCCGACTGTTCGCAGCAAAAAAATGGCTGGTCGGAGGCAGGCATCAAATAGGCATGACGGCTGGACTTATCCAGCGCGGCGTGGTCCGGATCGGCCATGACAACGTGGATTTTTGACCTGAGCCGACGCGAGGTCTTGGCGGGCCTCGGCGCCACGGCGGCCGGGCTGATCGCCGGTGGCGCCACCCCGCCGGTCACTGCCCAGCTCGCCCTCCAGGCAAGGCCGGCGACGTTGGCGCTGAGGCAGGGTCAGCCGCCTACGCCGATCTGGGAGCTCGCCGCCGTAAGCCATCTGGGAAACGTTCGTCTCAAGCGCGGCAACCGCTGCGAGGTGGTGTTCCGGAACGAGCTGCCTGTGCCGCTTGCACCAGTCTGGTCCGGCCTGAACGGCCCGGCCGCTTCCGATCCGCTCCGGGGGCGCGCGCCAACCGCCCCGGACGCGACTGAAACATCAATCATCTCAATATCTAGTGCCGGAACCCTGCTGGCCGACTTCCGGCTCTTCGAGGACGGCCTGAAGCAACCCGCGCGGCCGCTTCCGATCATCGCCGAGGAGGCAAATCGGGTCCCCGTCGATCGCGACGAGGTGTTGCTGATTGAGGAATGGCGCCTGCGGCCGGACGGGACCGCGCTTGTCCCCGGTCGCGATCCCCAGGACAGGACGCCGCTCTATACGATCAACGGACAGACTTCATTCGAGCTCTCAGCCGCGGCCAATGAGCGGCTGCGGCTGCGCTTTATCAATGGCTCCCAACGCACTGTTCTGGCGATCAAATTGGAAAGCCACGAGGTCCGGGTCATGGCCCTGGACGGGCAGCCGGCCGAGCCCTTCCCGGCTCGCAATGGCGTCCTCGTGCTGGCTCCCGGTGCGCGGGCCGACGCGTTTGTGGACGCGGCCACATCGGCCGCTTTCGTGCTGCATGACGGCAAGGAGGCGCGAAGCGTAGGCAGCCTCAAGGTATCGGGCAGGCTGGAGCGCGCGCCGCTATTGCCGCCGCAACCTCTCCCTCCCAATGACCTGCCCGATCAACTCGATCTGAGAGGCGCCCTGCGGTTCGATGTCGCGCTGGGCGCAGCCGATTCCGGCTGGGCGCGGCCGGCAAACTTTTCCACCGCTTCCGCCCCCGCCTTCCGCGCCAAGACCGGCCGCACCGTCGTGCTGGTCCTGCAGAACGCCGCCCCGATCACCACCGTGTTCCACCTGCACGGCCACCCCTTCCGCCTGCTCGACAAACTTGACGACGGCTGGAAGCCCTACTGGCTCGACACGCTCGCGATCGAGCCCCGCCAGACCCAGCGCATCGCGTTCGCGGCGACCTCACCCGGACGATGGCTGCTCGAATCCGTTCTGACCGACTGGGCCGCCCCGCGCCTGGTGCGCTGGTACGCGGTGGAGTGAGCGCCCCGCCAATTAGGCGTGCGGCTTGGCCGTAAGCTCGATCCCAAGGGCCTTCATCACCGCGATAGTCGTCTTCAGCGTCGGATTGCCGTTGGCGCTGAACGAGCGATAGAGTTGCTCACGAGAAAGGCCCGTCTCCTTGGCGATCTGCGTCATGCCTTTGGCACGGGCGACGACGCCAAGCGCGTGGGCAATATAGGCTACGTCCTCCGTCTTGAACGCCTCTTCCATGAAGACGGCAATCGCCTCGTCGGACTGAAGGTCCTCCGCCGGATCATAAGTCGTCAGCTTCTCGCCCATCTCATTCGCTCCACATCTCGGCGAGGCGCTTGGCCGCCTTGATGTCCTTCGCCTGCGTGCTCTTGTCGCCGCCGCACAGCAGAACGATGATTGTGTTGCCCCGCTTTTGAAAATAGATGCGATAGCCGGGGCCGTAATGGATACGCAGTTCGCTCACGCCATCGCCCACCGGCTCGACATCGCCGGCATGCCCTTGAGCCAGCCGATCCAATCGCGACGCAATCACCGCTCTGGCACGCTCGTCCCTGAGACGCGATCGCCACTTCCGAAAGGTCTCAGTCTGCTTGAGGTCAACCACTTGTAGTTTATAGACTACATTCTTTTGCACATCAAGTGGGTTCGCGTATCCAGCGGTAACGGACGTCCGGCTCATTCTCCACGTTTCGCATACCGTCGGTCTGCTCGACCAAGCTAAAACCCCTTCTCTCGTAGAAGCCTCGCGCCGAGGCGTTGCGCTGGAAGGTCCAGAGCTCCAGCCGTTCACAGGCGCGCTTGGCGACCTCGAGCAGTCCGGTGCCGACGCCGCGGCCTTGGGCAACGGGAAGCACATAGAGCTGCTCGATCCATCCGTCACGGAAAGCGATGAGCCCGCTCAGCACATCGCCGTCGAAACTTCCCCACACGCGGCATATCGGAAAAACGCGCTCGCGGTAGAACCAGCGGTCCTCGTCCAGCGTGTGCAGCCCAACCAGCCACGACATGGCGTGGTCGAACGCGATGCGATGGACCTGTGCGGCGGCATCCATGTCGGGCAGCGCGAGTGGCCTGAGCACTAGTACTCTACCCCGAGCGCGTCATAGATCCGCCGATGCACGGCTGGCAGCGTCTCGGTGAGATCCTCTGCGATCAGCCCGGGCCCGGCTTCCCGCCCCGCCTCGCCGTGCATCCACACGCCGATGCTGGCGGCCTCGAACGCCGGCACGCCTTGCGCCAGGAGGCCAGCGATGATGCCCGAGAGCACGTCGCCGGCGCCGGCGGTGGCGAGCCAGGGCGGCGCGTTGGCGGCGATGATGGCGCGGCCGTCGGGGGCGGCGATCGTCGTGTCCGGTCCCTTCAACAGCACGACGGCGCCGGAGCGCTCGGCGGCGGCGCGAACGCGCTCGAGTTTCGAGCGGCCCGGATGCTTGTTGCTGAGGTCGGAAAACAGCCGCGGAAACTCGCCCTCGTGCGGGGTCAGCACCACCGTATTGTCCTGCGACGACTTGATCGATTCGAACAGCCGCTCGGGCTTTGCGGCAAAGCTCGTCAGCGCGTCGGCGTCCAGCACCAGGCGCCGCTGGGCCGTCAGCGCGGTGTGAACGAGATCGCAGGTGCGCTCGCCGACGCCCGCGCCGGGGCCGATCATGCAGGTGTTATAGCGCTTGTCGCCGAGAAGCTCGCCGAACTCGATCGCGGTGTCGATCGGGCGAACCATCACCGCGGTCAGCGCGCTCGCGTTGATCGCGAGCGCATCGCGCGGGCTCGCCAGCGTCACGAGGCCGGCGCCGGCCCGCAGCGCCGCGCGTGCGGCAAGCCGCGCAGCGCCCGTTGCGGCTGCATCACCGGAGACGGCCAGCACATGGCCTCGCGCAAATTTGTGACCGTCGACGCGCGGCACCGGAAAGGCGGCGCCCCAGAAATCCGGATCGTTCTCGAAGAGCTGCGGGGCGATCTCGTCCAGCACGCTTGCGTCGATGCCGATGTCGGCGACGCGCACACGGCCGCAATGCATGCGACCGGGCAGCAACAGATGCGCCGGCTTCTTGCGGAAGAAAGTCACGGTCTCCGCGGCATTCACGGCCGCGCCCATCACCGCGGCGCTGGTGCCGTTGATGCCGCTCGGCAGGTCGACGGCCAGCACCGGCGCGCCGTTGCCGTTGATCGCCTCGATCATCGCGCGCGCCTCGCCATCGACCGGACGGCTGAGACCCGCGCCGAACAGCGCATCAATGATCAGTGCCGGCTTTCCGATCGCCTGCGGATTGAACGGGAGCACCGGGTGCTTCCAGCCGCGCGCGGCCGAGGCGGCGTCACCCTGAAGCTGGTCGCGCTCGCACATCAGGATCACCGAGACCTCGCGCCCTTGGGCGGCGAGCTCGGCGGCTGCGACAAAACCGTCGCCGCCATTGTTGCCGGGACCGGCGACGATCAGGATCGGCCCCTCCTCCACCAGCGCATTGGCCGCCTCGGCGACCGCCTGGCCGGCGCCGAGCATCAGCTTGAAGCCGGGCGTGCCTGCCGCAATGCTGAGCTGATCGGCGCGCTGCATTTCAGCGTTGGTCAGAACTTCCATGCCACTTCCCTGTCCAAACGCCCGTTCAACAGGCACGTTCCGTGCCGACCCATCCCACGAAACAAACGATCTGCACACATATTGAACCGTTTGCCTATTTCGTAGTCTTCGGTATTTTGTGCCGGTCGGCGCCACCTATCAGATTGTGCTCGTTAAAAGGCTGATAACGCTCCAATAATCAGGGCATTTGCAACTTGGCATAGACCCTGCTTTCGAGGAAGCCGCTTCGGTTTGTCGTGCTCACTGGCATCTATCAGGGCGTGGCCGGCCGTCGTTGCCGGGCTGGTCAGGCATCCCGGCATAGCGAAGAACGATTGTGCGTGACAAAAGCGCATCCTGACGAAGACGTTGCTATTTGATCGAAAGGCCGGGAGGCGCGCAGTGAAGAAAATCGAAGCCATCATCAAGCCATTCAAGCTCGACGAGGTGAAGGAAGCGCTTCAGGAAGTCGGCCTACAGGGCATCACCGTCACCGAAGCCAAGGGCTTTGGCCGGCAGAAGGGTCACGCCGAACTCTACCGCGGCGCAGAATACATCGTCGACTTCCTGCCCAAGGTGAAGATCGAGATCGTGATCGGCGACGATCTGGTCGAGCGCGCCATCGACGCGATCCGGCGCGCGGCGCAGACCGGGCGCATCGGCGACGGCAAGATCTTCGTCTCCAATATCGAAGAGGCGATCCGCATCCGAACCGGCGAATCCGGGCTGGACGCTATCTGAGCCGGGTGCTATCCCGCATTTTGCGACACTCTGACAGGAAATAAGGCTGCTTCGGCGGCCTGATTTCGTTTGTACGCGCGCAAAACTCGCCCAAAGCGAGAATAATCTTGCTCATCTGGAAACCGACCCGCAGAGCCAAAAGGGGTATGCATGAAGACCGCCAAAGACGTCCTGAAATCGATCAAGGACAACGACGTCAAATACGTCGACCTGCGCTTCACCGATCCGCGCGGCAAGTGGCAGCATGTGACGTTCGACGTCAGCATGATCGATGAGGATATTTTCGCCGAAGGGACGATGTTCGACGGTTCCTCGATCGCCGGTTGGAAGGCGATCAACGAGTCCGACATGTGCCTGATGCCCGATCCGGTGACCGCGACGATCGACCCGTTCTTCGCCGAGACCACGATGGTCATCACCTGCGACGTGCTCGAGCCGACCACCGGCGAGCCCTACAACCGCGACCCCCGCGGCATCGCCAAGAAGGCCGAGGCGATGGTGAAGTCGATGGGCGTGGGCGACACCGTCTTCGTCGGCCCCGAGGCCGAGTTCTTCGTGTTCGACGACGTGCGCTTCTCCTCGACCCCCTACAACACCGGTTTCCGTCTCGACTCCTCGGAACTGCCGACCAACTCCGATACCGAATATGAAGGCGGCAATCTCGGCCACCGCGTCCGCACCAAGGGCGGCTACTTCCCGGTTCCGCCGCAGGACTCCGTGCAGGACATGCGCTCGGAGATGCTCGGGGCCATGGCCAAGATGGGCGTCAAGGTCGAGAAGCATCACCACGAAGTCGCCTCCGCCCAGCACGAGCTCGGCATGAAGTTCGACACGCTGACGCTGATGGCCGACCACATCCAGATCTACAAATATTGCATCCACCAGGTCGCGCACATCTACGGCAAGACCGCCACCTTCATGCCGAAGCCGGTCTATGGCGACAACGGTTCGGGCATGCACGTTCACCAGTCGATCTGGAAGGACGGCAAGCCGGTGTTCGCCGGCAACAAGTACGCCGACCTGTCCGAGACCTGCCTCCATTACATCGGCGGCATCATCAAGCACGCCAAGGCGATCAACGCCTTCACCAATCCCTCGACCAATTCCTACAAGCGTTTGGTCCCTGGCTATGAAGCGCCCGTGCTGCTCGCCTACTCCGCGCGCAACCGCTCGGCCTCCTGCCGCATCCCTTACACCGCTTCGCCGAAGGCCAAGCGCGTCGAAGTGCGCTTCCCCGATCCGCTCGCCAATCCCTATCTCGGCTTCGCCGCGATGCTGATGGCCGGCCTCGACGGCATCAAGAACAAGATCGATCCGGGTCCGGCGATGGACAAGGATCTCTACGATTTGCCGAAGGAAGAGCTGAAGCAGATCCCGACGGTGTGCGGCAGCTTGCGTGAAGCCCTCGAGAATCTCGACCAGGACCGCGCCTTCCTCAAGGCCGGCGGCGTGTTCGACGACGACTTCATCGATGCCTATATCGAGCTGAAGATGACCGAAGTCGAGCGCTTCGAGATGACCCCGCATCCGATCGAATTCGACATGTACTATTCGGGCTGATCGGCTCGAATGCCATGCGACAAGCAAAAGGCGCTCCGAAAGGGGGCGCCTTTTCGTTTCGGAAGTTGTGGTAAGGCTATCGCATATGACTGCTGCAATCTTGTCGAACGTGCTCGGCCTGCCTGCATAGTTCGAGGCGCACGCTGAGGCGAGTTCCTCACCATGAGGACGTGATATTCGCCGGGGGGTCCGCCATAGGCGGGGTCCTTCGGATGTTTCTCCCGTTTAAGTAGGCATCAACATTCGAGATGCCCATTTTGGGCCGAGATGGGGTCATCCTCGCCGCTTACGGCTAAGGGTTGTTAGGCCGCGGCATGAAATGATCGAGCAAGCCCGTCGGCAGCGGAAACACGACGGTCGACGACCGTTCGCCGGCGATGTCGTGCAGAGCCGCGAAATAACGCAGCTGCATTGCCTGAGGCTCCTGCGCGAGGATCCGGCCGGCTTCGACGAGCTTTTCGGCGGCCTGCTGCTCGCCCATCGCATTGATCACCTTGGCTCGCCGCAAGCGCTCCGCCTCGGCCTGTTTGGCGATCGCGCGAACCATGGTTTCGTTGATATCGACGTCCTTGATCTCTATGCCGGTGACCTTGATGCCCCAGATGTCAGTCTGCTTGTCGAGGATCTCCTGGATATCGGCGTTCAACCTGTCGCGCTCGGCAAGCATCTCGTCGAGCTCGTGCTTGCCGAGCACCGAACGCAACGTGGTCTGGGCGAGCTGGCTGGTGGCCGCCATGTAATCGCCGACCTTGATGATGGCGCGCTCGGGATCGACGATGCGGAAGTACAGAACGGCATTGACCTTGACGGACACGTTGTCCCGCGAAATCACGTCCTGCGGCGGCACGACCTGCACCATCACGCGTAGATCGACCTTGACGAGTTGCTGCACGATCGGAACGAGGATGATGAGGCCCGGGCCCTTCACACCGGTAAAGCGGCCGAGCGTAAAGATGACGCCGCGCTCGTACTCGCGCAGAATTCGAATGGCTTGGGACAGAAACATGATGACCAGCAACGCGAGTGCCGCATAGGTCAGATATTCCAGCATCATGATGTACCTCCCTTACCACTCCGCAGCGGCGCGCGCCGTATCAGCAGCGTCAGGTCGACGACGCTGGTAACTTCGACCGTCTCTCCGGGCTTGAACGAGTCGGCGCCGCGCGCCTGCCAGCGCTCGCCATGGGCGAAGACATGACCTTCGCTCCCATTCCAATCGAGGACCTCAGCAGGCAAGCCTCGCATGGCCTGCGCGCCGACCCGTTCAGGAGCCTTGGCGGCACGCCGAAGCGAACCAAGCAAGACCAGAGCAAAGCCGACGAACACAGCTGCAGTGATGCCGATCACCGACCACGACAGGCGGTAGCCGGGCGCCTCGACCCTGAACAGCATCAGCGCACCCAGCACGAAGGCAATGATCCCTCCGAGACCGATCACCACCGTCGGATTGAAGGCTTCGACGGTGAGAAGCACGAGTCCGACCAGCATCAGGGCGAGGCCGGCATAGTTGATCGGCAGCAAATTGAGCGCATAGAGGCCGATCAGCAGACAGATCGCGCCGACCACTCCGGGAGCGACGGCTCCGGGAGACATGAACTCGAAGATCAGACCGTAAATGCCCACCATCAGGAGAATGAACGCCACGTTCGGATCGGTGATGACCGCCAGGAAGCGGGATATCCGTCCCGGCTCGATGGCTTCGACGACAGCATCCTTCGTCGCGAGGCGCTGCGACTTGCCGCCTGCAATCTCCACCACACGGCCATCGATCTGCCGCAGCAATTCGGCCTGATCGCGCGCGACGAGATCGATCGCATGTGCCTCTAACGCGCCATTGGCAGAGAGAGTGGCGGCCTCACGCACCGCCTTCTCTGCCCAATCCGCATTGCGGTTGCGCAGCTCGGCAAGGCTGCGGATAAAGGCAACGGCATCGTTCGTGGCCTTCGCCGTCATCGCGTCCTTCGGCTCACCCTTCTTGTCTTTGCCATCCTTCTCGGGTGTGCCGCTCGGCAAGCCCGGTAGCGGCCCGCCAATCTGGACCGGCGTCGCCGCACCGATATTGGTGCCTGGTGCCATCGCCGCGATGTGGGTCGCATAAAGAATGTAGGTCCCGGCACTCGCCGCGTGGGCGCCGGATGGGGCGACGTAGCCGACGATAGGGATGGACGAGGCGAGCGCATCCGCGATGATCTCGCGCATGCTGGAATTGAGACCGCCGGGCGTGTTCATTCTCAGAAGCACGACCTCGGCGCGCCGTTCGCTCGCTTTGGCCAAAGCCTCCCGCACGTAGCTGGCTGACGCAGGGCCAATGGCCCCGTCGATCGAAGCAACCAGTGCAACACGGCCGCTCTCCTCCGCTGAGCTGGGAAGGAGGCAGCAGGTCAAAGCCACGACGGTAATCGCCGCAACGAGGGCCGCCTTCATGGTCTGCACGGCAAGGGCTCCCTTGCAGAGCATATGGTGGTCCTCTCGTGAACCTCAATGCTGCGCAGACCAACGTCGCGATTGTGCAACGCAATGCGATGGTCCTGCAGGATGGCGATGTGATTGGTCCAAGAGAGGCGGTGGCCGACCATGCCTAGCTGATCCGCCCTGCGCCCGGCGCTGCTATCGTACCACCTCACCCCGTCCGTGCCGATCGGTCCGAACGTGCTCGCGATCATCTCGCTCGTTGGCTGCATGCCGCCGAGCGATCAGTGCGAGGGCTCCTGCTCCCCGATTCTGGCACAGACGTTGCGGCAGAAACCGGATTGCGAAAAAACCGAGGCATTCTCGCCGTGTGCTTAGCCTACGCCGCAGCCTTCTGCCGCGCCGCGAGCGCCTCGCCAAAGGCCTCGAACAGTTTGCGATTGATCGGATTGCGTTGGGGGTCGTATTCGGCGTGCCATTGCACGCCGAGCGCGAAGGTCGGGGCTTCGGCGATGCGGATCGCCTCGATGGTGCCGTCCTCGGCGACGCCCTCGATCAGCACGCGCTTGCCGGGCTCCAGGATACCCTGACCATGCAGCGAATTGACCCGGATCTTCTCGCAGCCGAGGATCTTCGCGAACGCGCCGCCCGGCGTCAGGTCGACGTCGTGGCGGTCGGCGAACACCACGGTGGGATCGGGATGGATCTCGCCATTTTCGAGCCTGGGCATACGGTGGTTTATGCGGCCCGGGATTTCGCGGATCTCGGGATGCAGCGAGCCGCCGAAGGCGACGTTCATCTCCTGCAGGCCCCGGCAGATGCCGAACAGCGGGATGCCGCGGGCGACGCAGGCCACCGAGAGCGCCAGCGCGACTTCGTCGCGGTGGATGTCGTAAGGCTCGTGCTTCTCGCAAGGATCGACGTTGAAACGCGTCGGGTGCACGTTGGCCCGGGCGCCGGTGAGGATGACGCCGTCGACAGTATCGAGCAGCGCCCCGATATCGGTGATGTCGGGCGAGCCTGCGAACATCAGCGGCAAGCCACCGGAGACCTCGGCTACGGCGCGCAGATTTCGCTCGCCGACCATCTGGACCTGAAATCGATTTTCGACGCGATGGGAATTCCCGATCACGCCGACGACCGGCTTTCTCATCTCCCGTTCCGACCTCCCGCAAGAAGATTCTCCAAACATGCCCTTGGGGGAGAACAAATTCAACAGAGGGGATCGCGGGACGGCAATGCCATTTTCGCGCAAATGCCCGGCCAGAGGGCGGCCGCGACACTGTTCGCGCTGGCACGACAAGGTGGACAACGTCAAACCGGCGGTTTTCGACCGGCTTGATCCGAGGCGGGATTTCGCGAAAGAGTGCCTCCCCGCAGCCGCCGAAAGGACCCGATGTGACCATTCCCGCAGATGAACGGCCCCGCGCCCGCGCCGATCTCGCCTGGGCGATCTCGGTCGGGGGCGTCAGTGTCGTGCTGTTCACGGCGATGCTGGTCTTCACTTGGTATTTTGCCGCCACCCTGCTGCTGATCTTCACCGGCATGCTGCTCGGCCTGGGCCTTAACGCGCTGACGGGGGCGCTCGGCCGCCGCGTGCACCTGCCCCATCCCGTCCGGCTCGCGATCGTCTGCATCGCCCTCGCTTTGATGCTCGCGGGCGTCGCCTATCTCGGCGGCGCCACCATCGCGGAGCAGGCCTCGCTGCTGAGCAAAACCATCAAGTCGCAGATCACCAACGTCAGGTCTTTCCTCGAAAACCACGGCATCGACACCAGCTTCTTCGACCTCGGCAATGCTGCATCTGACTTCTCGGCCGACGCACCGGCGAGCTCGACGCCCTCACCAGCAGCGCCCCCGCGCGGTCCTTTGCCCGGCGCCGGCGCGCTCGCTTCCAGCGGCGGAGCGATCGTGAGCCAGACCTTCAAGCTGCTGCTCGGCACCATCCATGGTGTCGGGAACATTTTTATCGTGCTGTTCCTAGGGCTGTCCTTCGCCGCCCAGCCCGGCGTCTATCACGACGGCCTGCTGTTCCTCGCGCCGGCCAAGCATCGTACGCGCGTCACCCTCATCATCGACCGTACCGCTGAAACGCTGGAGCGCTGGCTGATCGCGCAGATTACGGTCATGCTCGCGGTCGGCGCGGTGACCTGGATCGGCCTGGCCATCATCGGCATCCCCGGCGCGTTCATCCTGGGAATCCAGGCTGGCCTGCTTGCCTTTATCCCAACCGTCGGCGCCATTATCGCCGGCGTCATCGTGGTGCTGGCGAGCCTGGCTTCGGGCTGGCTCGCGGCACTGTCGGCGCTGCTGCTTTTCCTCGCCGTCCATGCGATGGAGAGCTACGTGCTGACGCCGCTCCTTCAGCGCCAGGCGCTGGACATTCCACCGGCCACGCTGTTCGCGTTCCAGATCCTGCTCGGCGTCGTGTTCGGAATCTGGGGCCTCGCGCTGGCGCTGCCACTGGTCGCCATTGCCAAGGTCATGATCGATCATTTCAAGACGTATGAGGCGCCGTCTCTGACCGAGGCGGCCTGAGCCTGCTCGTCAGGTCGTCAGCACGATCTCGGTGTGCTCGACTTCGGGGGGTGAAGCAAAATACTGCCCGACGAGGCCGCGCCATTCGGTGAAGTTTTCGGAACCGCGAAAATCGACGGTGTGGTTTTCCAGGCTCGCCCACTTCACCATCAGCCGATAGCGCTGCGGCTTCTCGATCGACTTGTGCAGTTCGAAGCCGTGAAAGCCCTTGGAGCGGCCGAAGGCGGCCTTTGCCTTCGCGACAGCCGCCTCAAAATCCTTTTCGCTGCCCGGCTTGACATCGATCTGCGCGATCTCGGTGATCATCGGTTTCCACTCATTTTTGTTCGATGGGCGTGTCTACCGCAGCCGTCGCAAAAGAAAAAGGCTCCGAAACGGCGCTTGGCCGGCTGGAAAACGCAAACCTCTCAGGCGAGCAGCAGCACGGTGCCCACCACGATGAACGCGCAACCGACGAACAGCACGAAGGGCCAGTAGCTGCGGCCTTGGCCGTATCGTCCTTGAGAACGACGCTCCGTGATCAGCGCGCGCTCGTATTCGTCCGCGGTCGAGAACAGACAGGCGAAGCCACCGCGCGCCGAGGCAGCTTGGGCTTCGAGTGACATCAGGGCGGCCTGCGGGGTCTGTCGACGGATCGATTCCATGACCATGATGGTAGGGATCGAATGGTAAACAGAGGATTACCGCAAGGTCGCCTGCCGTCTCAGGCGGTGGCCGGACGTACCTGCGCGGCGCCGGTCCGCGCCGCGCTCTGGCGGCGCCAATTCTCCAGCGACAGCGGCAGCTCCTCCGCCGCCTCGACGCGGTTTCGGCCGCCGCGCTTGGCCTGGTACAGCGCGGTGTCGGCCGAGGCCAGCAGCACCTCGAGCTCGGTGCCGGCCGGACCGCCGGCGACGCCGATGCTGACGGTGGTATCGACCGGACCTTCATCGACCACGACGCCGGAGGTCTCGAACGCTTCGCGCACGCGCTCGGCGACCAGCACCCCCTCTTCCAGCGAACACGGCAGCAGGGCTGCGAACTCCTCGCCGCCGATGCGGCCCGAGAGGTCGGAGATGCGCAGGTTGTTGACGACGACGGTCGAGAAAAGTTTCAGCATCTCGTCGCCGGCGGGATGGCCGAACCGGTCGTTGATCGACTTGAAGTGGTCGATATCAAAGATCATCACGGTCACCGGCCGCCCGGCCTTGGCCTCGCGCTCGATCACGCGCGAGCAGGCTTCGGAGAAGCCGCGCCGGTTGAGCATGCCGGTCAAGGGATCGGTGGACGCCGCGGTCCGGTGCGCGGTCACCGTGCGCTCGGACACCAGCATGAAGATCACGAACACGGTGCCGACGGCATAGAGCACGAGTTCGACCGCGAACACGGTGACCCAGATGCTCGACGAGAAGGTCGCATCGTGGGGGCGCAGGAAGCTGCCGATGAGGATCGGCAGCATCAAGACGCAGCCATGCATCATCGGCACCGCGAAGGCCGGCCGGCGCCGTTGCAGGCTCTTGCGCCGCTCGGTCCAGAGTTCGCTCGCGGTCAGGGCCGCATAGACCGAGACGATGCCGGCGCCGATGATCATGCGCAGCATGGACGGCTCGGCGCCGAGCAGCGTCACCGCGGCGATCCAGGCGAGCGCGCCAAGCACGAGGCCGGGCCAGTTGGGCTTGCGGCCATGAAAGACTCGCGCGGCGTTCCACACCATGCCGCAGGCCGCGAATCCGATCGCGTTCAGCGCGAGGTAAAGATGCGGGCCCAGCTTTTCGCCGGCCGCAGTCCACAGCGCGACGGAGGCGGCACCGAGCAGATAGGCGGTGCCCCACCATTTCAGCGCGGGGCTGTTCTCTTGCCTGCCGAAAAACACCATCATGGCGCCGAGCAGAGCGGCAACCATGGTGGCGACCAAATAGAGCGTGATGCTATCGAGCGACATCATGTCGGCCCCCTCTAGAATATAGCAGTTACGCGATCGGCACCGCCGATTTGCGCGCCCTTCCGAATGCGACGCTATGTCCCGCGGGTTCCATTCAGGTTTTCACGCGGACCCAAGTTTTCGGGAAACACGCCATCAATTTGCGTACAAACGAACAACAAAAAGGGCGCTGAAATCAGCGCCCTTTTGCATCTCATTGAAGCCGCTTTCGCGGCGAATGCGGCCGAAGTGATTAACGCTTCGAGAACTGGAAGGACCGGCGGGCCTTGGCCTTGCCGTACTTCTTGCGCTCGACCACGCGGGAGTCCCGGGTGAGGAAGCCGCCCTTCTTGAGCACGCCGCGCAGCTCCGGCTCGAAGTAGGTGAGCGCCTTGGAGATGCCGTGACGGACGGCGCCGGCCTGGCCGGACAGGCCGCCGCCGGCGACGGTGCAGATCACGTCATACTGGCCGGCGCGCGCTGCCGCGACGAACGGCTGCTGGATCATCATACGCAGCACGGGACGGGCGAAATAGACCTCGACCTCACGCGCGTTGACCATGACCTTGCCGGCGCCCGGCTTGATCCAGACGCGGGCGACTGCGTCCTTGCGCTTGCCGGTAGCATAGGCGCGGTTGAACTTGTCGACCTTCTTCTCGTGCTTGGGCGCCTCGGGCGCGGCCGCCGTCTTGAGCTGCGAGAGCTGGTCGAGCGACTGGATGGATTCGGCCATGTTATGCGGCCCTCGTGTTCTTGCGGTTCAACTTGGCGATGTCGATCTTCTCGGGCTGCTGCGCCTCGTGCGGATGATCGGCACCGCCGTAGACGCGGAGATTGCCCATCTGCACGCGGCCGAGCGGACCACGCGGGATCATGCGCTCGACGGCCTTCTCGAGCACACGCTCGGGATGCTTGCCCTCGAGGATCTGGCGCGCGGTGCGCTCCTTGACGTGGCCGACGTAGCCGGTGTGCTTGTAGTAGGTCTTCTGCTCGCGCTTGCGGCCGGTGAGGACCGCATGCTGCGCGTTGATGATGATGACGTTGTCGCCGCAATCGACGTGCGGGGTGTAGGTCGGGAGGTGCTTGCCGCGGAGCCGCATGGCGACAATGGTGGCGAGACGGCCGACGACCAGACCCTTGGCGTCGATCAGCACCCACTTCTTCGTCACCTCGGCCGGCTTTGCCGAAAAGGTTTTCATGTCAGAATTTCCGTGAGGGAGACATCGGCGCGAACACCGCACCAGACTGGGCGGTTTCTAGAGAAGAGCGGCGCAGCGGTCAATGCCCAAAGCGCGAAATTACACTAACAATATCAATGGCTTAAAATTATGGTAGTAAGATACCTGCAAAAACCTCAAACATTTGGAATGGAATAGGTGGAGGTGACATGCGCGATTGGGTCGGGCGAGGTTCCGGACAGCAGATTTACCTCGCCGACCGCAAGGCGCTTGCCGAGCTTGAGCAGCCGCGCCTCCGCCAGCACGTCCTGCCCCGGCTGGCCCTTGCGCAGGAAGTTGATGTTGAGATTGGTGGTGACCGCGAGCCCGATCGGCCCGATCGCCGATAGCAGCACCACGTACATGGCGAAATCAGCCAGCGCCATCAGCGTCGGGCCGGACACGGTTCCGCCCGGCCGCAGCATCCTTTCGCTGTAGCGCTGGCGCAAAAGGCAGGTTTGGCCATCGGCGCTTTCGATCGTAACGTCATCGCCGCTGAAGGCCTGGGGAAACTCGTCGCGCAGAAACTGCTCGAGCTCTGCCACGCTCATTTTCGCTAACGCCATGCTGTTCCCCACCCTCGCTTCATGTCCCCTGGTACATTAAGTTATCTGCGTCATCCAAATGCAATAATCTAACCGGAAACGCTTCGATGTCCGCCCAGGTCGCCCGCGCCCCTTCCCCGCAACCGCCGATCCTGCTGCGCGAAATCGTCGGCAGCATTGCCATCCTCACGCTGAACCGGCCCGAGGCCCGCAACAGCCTCTCTGAGGCGATGATCGGGCACCTGCACGCGAGCGTGAATGCGATCGCCGAGGACAAGCGTATCCGCGGAGCCGTCATCGCGGCCAACGGACCGGCATTCTGCGCGGGCCACGATTTGAAGGAACTGAGCGGTCGCCGCGCCGATCCTGATCGCGGCCGCGCCTATTTTGCGCAGATCATGACCGCCTGCAGCGCCATGATGCAGGCGATCGTGCGCCTGCCCAAACCGGTCGTCGCCGCGGTCCAGGGCGTTGCCACCGCGGCCGGCTGCCAGCTGGTTGCAAGCTGCGATCTCGCGATCGCCTCGGACGCTGCGAGTTTCGCCACGCCCGGCGTCGATATCGGCCTGTTCTGCTCGACCCCGATGGTGGCGCTGTCGCGCAACGTTCCACGCAAGCAGGCGATGGAGATGCTGCTGACGGGCGAGCCGATCTCGGCCACGCGCGCCCGCGAGATCGGCCTTATCAATCGCGTCGTCCCCGCCGGCACTGAGCGCGATGCCGCGATTGCGCTCGCAAATCAGGTCGCGCTGAAATCTGCCTACACCGTCAAGCTCGGCAAGGAGGCGTTCTATCGCCAAGCCGAGATGAGCCTTGCCGACGCCTATCGCTATGCGGCAGAGGTGATGACCGAGAACATGATGGCGCGCGACGCCGAGGAAGGCATTGGCGCCTTCATCGAGAAGCGTACGCCGACGTGGCGGGATGAATGATAACAAGAAAAGATAAGAGATGAACCACGACGCCTACCCCGACAATTACATCCGCGGCATCCTCAACAGCGTGAAGTCGATCGCGATGGTCGGCGCCTCGCCCGTCAACGTGCGGCCGAGTTATTTTGCGTTCAAATATCTGGCGCAGCGCGGCTATGACATGATCCCGGTCAATCCCGGCCATGTCGGCAAGGAGCTGCTCGGAAACCCCTTCGTGGCCTCGCTCGTAGACATCGGCCGTCCCGTCGACATGATCGACATTTTTCGCAACTCGAGCCACATCATGCCTGTCGTCGAAGAGGCGCTCACGCTCGATCCGCTGCCGAAGGTGATCTGGATGCAGCTTGGCGCGCGCGACGACGCGGCGGCGGCGAAGGCAGAGTCCGTCGGCATCAAGGTGGTGATGAACCGCTGTCCCAAGATCGAATACGGGCGCCTGTCGTCCGAGATCTCCTGGATGGGCGTCAATTCACGCACGCTCAGTTCCAAGCGCGCTCCGGCACCGACGCAAGGCATGCGGCTATCCCTCAATCGGATGAGTGTCGGCGGTGGCGACACCGCGGCATCCGATCGCGCCGCCAAAAACAAGACCGAGCAGAGCTGACGCGATCGCGAAGGATTCATTTCGCGATCGCGACAATGCGTAGCACGATCGTTCCGATGTGAAGCAGCAGCTTGACGGCGGACGCCGCGCCGATCAGCATGCCGCGCGATTTCAGATCAAGAGAACAGGACGCCTCAATGAGCGATCGCCTTCCGGGATTTTCCACGCTCGCCGTGCATGCCGGTGCACAGCCCGACCCCACCACCGGTGCGCGCGCAACTCCGATTTATCAAACGACGTCTTTCGTGTTCAACGACGCCGACCACGCCGCCTCGCTGTTCGGTCTGCAGGCGTTCGGCAACATCTATACCCGCATCGGCAATCCCACCAACGCGGTGCTGGAAGAACGTGTCGCGGCGCTCGAAGGCGGCACGGCCGCGCTTGCGGTGGCTTCGGGCCATGCCGCGCAAGTCGTGGTGCTGCAGCAATTGCTCCAGCCCGGCGACGAATTCATCGCGGCGCGAAAGCTCTATGGCGGCTCGATCAATCAGTTCACGCATGCGTTCAAGAGCTTTGGCTGGAACGTGGTGTGGGCCGACCCCGACGACATCGCAAGCTTCGAGCGCGCGGTGACGCCCCGCACGAAGGCGATCTTCATCGAGTCGATCGCTAATCCCGCCGGCGGCATCACCGATATCGAAGCGATCTCGACGGTGGCGCGCAAAGCCGGCGTGCCGCTGATCGTCGACAACACGCTGGCCTCGCCCTATCTGATCCGCCCTATCGACCATGGCGCCGACATCGTCGTGCACTCGCTGACGAAATTCCTGGGCGGCCATGGCAATTCGCTGGGCGGTATCATCGTCGATGCCGGCACCTTCGACTGGTCCACCGGCGGCAAATATCCGATGCTGTCGGAGCCACGGCCCGAATATCATGGCATCCGCCTCCAGGAGACCTTTGGCAATTTTGCCTTCGCGATCGCCTGCCGCGTGCTGGGCTTGCGCGACCTTGGGCCGGCGCTCTCGCCGTTCAACGCCTTCATGATCCTGACCGGCATCGAGACGCTGCCGCTGCGCATGCAGAAGCACTGCGACAATGCCAAGGCGGTCGCCGAATTCCTCGTCGGCCACCCGGCAGTGGCTTCAGTCAGTTATGCCGGCCTTCCGAGCGACAAGTACAATCAGCTCGCGCGCAAATATGCACCGAAGGGCGCGGGCGCCGTGTTCACCTTCAGCCTCAAGGGCGGCTATGACGCCGGCGTCAGCCTGGTGTCGAAATTGCAGCTGTTTTCGCATCTGGCCAATGTCGGCGACACCCGCTCGCTGGTGATCCACCCGGCTTCGACCACGCACAGCCAGCTCGACGATGCCGCCAAGATCAAGTCCGGCGCCGGCCCCGACGTGGTGCGGCTTTCGATCGGCATCGAGGATAAGGAAGATCTGATTGCGGATTTGGAACAGGCGCTGGGCGCGTAAGGCTTTGGCGTCATTCCGGGGGCACAGCGCTGAACCCGAGATTCCGGGTTCGGTGCTTCGCCCCGCCCCGGAATGGCTGATGTCAGTTAACACTCGTTAACCATAGCTGCCGCATACATCGTCACTGGATCGCCCCTTTGATTCGGAGCCGACGATGCTGCGCTGGATGGTGCCTGCCCTTGCGGCGATGCTGACGGTTTCAACCGCGCTGGCTGCCGATCTGCCGGCCACACCGAAGCGGCGCGCAGCTGTTCCGCCGCAGGAAGCACCAACAGTCTATGTCGCGACCGATCCCGACGCGCTGATCTCGCCGGCCTATGGCATCGGCAGTTACATCCGCAACCTGCCCGGCACGCCGCTGCTGCCCGGCTCGCACACGCTGCCGGGCTATTACGGTCGCCCCTGGGATTACGATTATCAGGGCCCGTATTACGGCGGAAAGCAGGTCGACTATTTCTGGCGACTGCCCTACGCGTGCGGCATCTATGGCTATTGCTGATCAGCTCGCCTGACCGAGCGGAACACCGCGCGGCCGCGCCTCGATCGACTGCCGCGAAGCCAGTCGCTCCGTCTGCACCACCGCGAGTATCAACACCACGATCGCGACCGCCTGGTGCGCAAGCGCCAGTCCAATCGGAACCTGGTTGAGCAGCGTCAGGATGCCGAGCACCGCCTGCACGCTTACCGCAGCCAACAACCACAGCGCGCCGCTTGCCGCCGCACCTGTGCGCGAACGCACGGCGTCAAGTGCGTGCAGCGTCGCTAGCATGAACAACGCGTACGCCGTCATGCGGTGCTCGAACTGCACCGTCAGAACGTTGTCGAACAGGTTGCGCCACCACGGCGTTTCGAACCACAGCCGTTCCGCCGAGGGAATGAACGCGCCGTCGATCTGCGGCCAGGTGTTGTAGGCGCGGCCGGCGCGCAGGCCCGCGACCAGCGCGCCGAAATAGATCTGCACCAAGGTCACGACGAGGAGCAGCGCGCTCGTGAACCGCAGGCGCGCAGGTGCTGCGATCTGCGGCCGCTCCTTGAGCCGCCGCACCGTCCAGACGATACCGGCGAAGATCAGAAGCGCGAGCACCAGATGCGTCGCCAGCCGATATTGCGACACCTCGATGCGTTCCGTCAGGCCCGAGGCCACCATCCACCAGCCGACCGCGCCCTGAAGCCCGCCAAGCGCAAACAGCAGCCATAACCGCCGCTTCAGCTCCCCCGACAGACCGCCGCGCCATAGGAAGAACAGGAACGGCAGCAGATAGGCGATGCCAATGAAACGGCCGAGCAACCGGTGGCTCCACTCCCACCAGAAGATCTCCTTGAACTCGGACAGGCTCATGCCTGCATTGAGCTCGCGATATTGCGGGATCTTCTTGTAGGCCTCGAACGCCTCGGTCCACTGCGCTTCGGTGAGCGGCGGCACGCTGCCGGTGACCGGCTTCCATTCGACGATCGAGAGGCCGGATTCCGTCAACCGCGTCGCGCCACCGACCAGCACCATCAGCGCGATCAGCGCGGCCACGGCGATCAGCCACACGCGCACGGCGCGATGCGGCTCGGACGGGGCGGAAATCGTCGTCATTGGGAGCAAAAACCAGGACTTGAACCAAGGAGGCTTGAACCGGACTGCGCGCCCCTTATAGTCCCCCGCTCCCGCAGCGCAAGTTACGCGAAAGCAGCAAGCTCCCGCCATGACGATCCGCACCCGCAAGTTCCTCGGCGCCATCCTGCTCCTGATGCTGGCCACGGTCTGGGCCTTGCTCGGCATGGCGCTGGCGCAGATGCCGTGGATCGCCGAGTCCGGCTGGCGCCAGGCGATCTACTACGTGGTCGTTGGCATGGGCTGGGTGCTGCCGGCGATGCCGATCGTGAGCTGGATGCAGCGTCCCGATCGCGCCAAGTCCAGTTCGTAGCGCTTCTAGTTCGCGGCACTGCCGGTCGGTTTCACCGGCGCAAAGGCAACGCCCGACACCAGCACGCGCATCATGCGTAGCGATCGCACCCGGCCGTCCCACGAGATCCGCGGCAGCGCGCGCAGATTGGTGCGTCCCTCTGCATCCACGATGCCCGGGATCGTCGACACGGCACTGGCAAAGCCGGCCTCCTCTGCCATCACAACGTGGCTGCGCCCAAACGACGAGCGATCGCCGAACGGAAAGGCGAAATGCCTGATCTCGCGGCGGAAGGCCGCTTCTGCGACCGCCTTGCCCATGGTCATCTCGCGGAGCGCGGCCGCATCCTTCATGTTGGCGAGAACGGGATAGTTGACGGTCGCGCTGCCCATCGTGACGAGCGGATCGGCGGCGAGCTTCGTCAGATCTTCCCAATCCATCGACGCCTCGCGCGAGATCGCGGCGAGGTCAATCCGGTAGCGCGCGCAGAGATCGGCGATCGCCGCCGACAGATCCGCCGGCGGCAGCGAACGCAACCAGCTCTCGAGATACGAAAACAGCGCCTGCTTCTCGGCATTGTCCGTGACGGTGAAGCGCTGCTCCGTCTCGCCCATCATCAGGCTGATGCGGCTCTCGCGCGCGATCATCCGTTCGAGCCCGAGCCACCAGGCTTCGCCGACGCCGTCGGGAAAGGCGGTAGGGACATAGATCGTGCAAGGCACAGCGTGCCGCGCCAGCACCGGATAGGCGAAGTTGATGAAATCCTTGTTGGCGCCATCGAAGGTCAGCGCCACGAAGCGCCGCTTCTCCGGCAGCGTCACCGCCCGGCGGCAGACCTCGTCCATGCCAAGGAAATCGTACTTCCACTGCTTCAGCGCGCGAATGGCGCGGTCGAGGAATTGCGGCGTGATCTCGTGCGCGCCCAGCGGCTGAAAGCCGCCGCGCCGCCGCGGCCGCACATGCGCAAAGCGCAGGATGGTGCCGGCACCACGACTGCGCAGCGCAGCCTGGCCGCTGAACCAGGCCAGCTCAAGCCGAAGACGCTCCAGCCATCTGTCGTCGGATGCCAAGGTCCCACCTTCGCGCGCGCCGGCGCCTGCTCCCTCTCCTATTGTCATTACCCTTTGTTGACGTTTCTTTGCAAAGGTCGGCCACCGGCCGAAATACGTATATTTTCGATTTCTCGACAGGTTTCGCGAATGACCATGGCTGCGGCGATGCAAGGCCGGACGGCAGAAGCGCCAGCGCGGTCGAAAGCGAGCCGCATCGGCCAGGTCGATATCGTCACTGATCTCGGCGGGGCCGAGGCGGCCTGGCGCGCCTTCGAGGAGAGCGGCCACCTCTTCACGCCGTATCAGCGGTTTGACCTGCTCGGTCCCTGGCAGCAGCTGGTCGGCGAACGCGAGGGCGCGCGCCCGTTCGTCGTGATCGCCCGCGACATCGAGCACCGGCCGCTCGTGCTGCTGCCGCTGTCGCTGCACCAAGCCCACGGCGTACGCACGGCCTGCTTCATGGGCGGGAAGCATACCACCTTCAACATGGGCTTGTGGAACGCTGAATTCGCGGCACAGGTCGTTCTCGCCGATCTCGATGCGCTGCTTGCGCCGCTGCGCGAGCATGTCGACGTCCTCTCGCTGACGCAGCAGCCTAAGCGCTGGCACGATCAGCAGAACCCGTTTGCGCTGCTGCCGCGGCAGAGCTCGGTCAACGGCTGCCCGTTGCTGGCGATGGAACCGGGCGGTCCGCCCGCATCGCGGATCAGCAATTCCTTCCGTCGTCGTCTCAAGAGCAAGGAGAAGAAGCTCCAGGCCCTCGCTGGCTACCGCTACCACCTTGCGACCACGGATGCGGACATCGTGCGCCTGCTCGACTGGTTCTTTCGCGTCAAGCCGGCGCGGATGGCGGAGCAGAAGCTGCCGAACGTCTTCGCCGAACCGGGCGTCGAACAGTTCATCCGCAGCGCCTGCCTCGCCCGGCAAGGAGAAGGACGCGTGATCGACGTCCACGCGCTCGAATGCGACGAGGAAGTGATCGCGATCTTTGCCGGCGTCGCCGACGGCCAGCGCCTCTCGATGATGTTCAACACCTACACGATGTCCGAGAATGCCCGCTACAGTCCCGGTCTGATCCTGATGCGCTACATCATCGACCGCTGCGCCGAGCGCGGCTACCGCTCGCTCGACCTCGGCATCGGCTCGGACGACTACAAGCGGATGTTCTGCAAGGACGACGAAGACATTTTCGACAGCTTTGTGCCGTTGACCTCACGCGGCAGGCTCGCGGCGGTGGCGATGTCCTCGTTGAACCGCGGCAAGCGGCTGGTGAAGCAGAACCAGATGCTGCTCGACCTGGCGCGCAGTCTGCGTCAGGCGTTCGGGTAACGCCGGCGCCCTCGTCTCTCCATTTGCGGGGGGAGGTAAGAGCAGCACTGATCGATAGACTACGGGGAAGCGCCCTCGCCTACGCCGCCACCACGCGCGGCGCGTCCATCGCATCGGACGGCTGCACCGGTCTGCTCAGCATCGTCACGTCGCTGAAGCCGACGGCGCTCAGCTGCTCGCACATCAGCGTGCGCGCATCCTGTGCCATCGATGCATCCGGCACCACGACGGCGCGGGCATCGACCGTCAGCAACTCGGCCGGCAGGTCGGAGGCACTGCCGGCATCCAGCAGCACGTGGTCGTATGCTCGGAGCAGCGCATCGATCGCGAGCGCCACCCGCGGTGATTGCAGCAGGCTGCGATCGAAGCCAGGACGGCCGGCCATGACCAGATGCAGCCGCGACAGCTTGTCCCGGGTGATGACCTGCGCGAAAGACGCTTCGCCCTGCATCAGCTCGGCAAGGCCGGGCGTGGAGGCATCGACGGCCACCGCGGCAATGGTCGGCGAGGATGCGGCGAGATCGACCACGACAACGCGTGCGTCACGCGCGAGATGTCGGGCGAGGGTCAGGGCCGAAAGCGTAATCGAGTCGCCGGCCGCGGTGCCGAGCACCGTGATCTTCTTCGCCGCTGCGCCCGCGGCGCGCAGGCTCTTGGCCAGCTGCTCGATCTCGGCGAATTCGGTGATGTCGGCCTCAGGCGCCATCGCCGGCTGAAGCGGCCCGGGCTCGTCGACGACGGGATCGACCCTCGGCTCGACCACCGGCTCCGCTGCCGCTTCTTGGCGCAGCGTCACCCGCGACGGTAGGACCGCAGCCACAGCCCGCGGCGCAGTCTGGCGCAGCAGCTCACCGGTGACGACGACGCCGGACGACAGCAGCAGCGTCGCAATCGTCGCGATCAGCACGATCGGCAGCTTCTTCGGGTAGGCCGGGGTATTCGAGACGATGGCGCGCGAAATGATGCGGCCGTCCGTCGGGGCGGTATCGATGGTCTCGCGGGTGTTGGCCTCGCGATATTTGGCGAGATAGGTTTCCAGCAGGTCGCGCTGCGCCTTGGCCTCGCGCTCGAGCGCGCGGAGCTGCACGTCCTGGCCGTTGGTGGATGCCGCCTGCTTCTTGAGCTGCTCGAGGCTCGCCGTCAGACCGTCGACCCGGCCGCTGGCGATTCGAGCGTCGCTTTCGAGCGAACGCGAAATCTTGGCCGCTTCGTCGCGGATCTGATTGTCGAGGTCGCCAAGCTGCGCCTTCAACTCCTTGATCCGGGGATGATTGCCGAGCAGCGTGGACGACTGCTCGGCGAGCTGCGCACGCAGCGTCACCCGCTGCTCCGACAGCCGCCGCATCAGTTCGGAGTTCACCACCTCCGATGCCTCGATCGGCTTGCCGCTCTGGAGCATTTCGCGGATCAGCCGCGCCTTGGATTCTGCGTCGGCCTTGATTGAGCGCGCGTTGTTGAGCTGGGTATTGATCTCGCCCATCTGCTGGTTCGATAGCGTGGTGTTGTTGGTGCCGACGAACAGGCTCGACTTGGAGCGGAAGTCCTCGACCCGCCCCTCCGCCTCGGAGACCTTCTTGCGCAAATTCTCGATCTCGCCGGCCAGCCACTGGCTGGCGTTCTTGGCCTGCTCCTGGCGCACACCCTGCTGGAGCACGAGATAGACGTCGGCGATAGAATTGGCGACGCGCGCGGCGAGCTCGGGATCGGCGGACTGGAATTCGACCACGATCACGCGCGACTTGTCGACGGCGTAAGCCTGGAGGCGCTCGTAATAGGCATCCAGCACGCGCTCTTCCGGCGTCATCGAGAACGGATCGCGGCCAACGCCGACCAGCGCCGCCAGCGACTTCAGCGGCGAGATGCCTTGCAGCACCGGATCGAATTCGGGCCGCTCCGCGAGCTTGTTCTTCTTGATGATCTCGCGCGCGAGATCGCGCGAGAGCACGAGCTGCACCTGGCTGGTGACGGCCTCGGCGTCGAGCGCCTGCCGCTCTTCGGTGCGATCGCTGTTCGGGCGCAGGAACACGTTCTCGCGGCCATCGATCAGGATCCGCGATTCGGACTTGTAGCGCGGTGTGACGAGATTGACGGCAACAACCGATGCAACGAGCACCAGCACGGTCGGCACGATGATCCAGCCGCGCTTGCGCGCCAATGTCGCGCCGAGCGCGTGCAGGTCGATGTCGCCGGATTCGACTTGCGCCTGCTTCGCGGCGACCGGCGCAGGCTTCGCTTCGACCTTGGGCGCGGCTTCGGATTTGGACTTTGAGACAGCCCGCTCGATTACCGCCTTGTCCTTGCCGGCACGCCAGAACGCTAAACGCATCGAACACTCCCGCAGGGGCAACGCCACAAGCTGCCTCAACGGGGCGACTACACTCCATTAAGGTTGCCGCTGGGTTAATCGCTGCGTCCGGCGACCGACGCATGCGCGCCCGTCACCGTTTGTTAACCACGACGGCCCTTAATCCGTCTCGATTATTTCACGAGAATTGTTCGGCAGTTGCCGTCGAGCGCTGGTTTTGATCATGCCCCCTGCTTCCGACCGGCCGCTTCGCATCCTGCACGCCGTGCGCGCACCCGTTGGCGGCATCTTCCGCCACATCCTCGACGTCGCCAATGGCCAGGTCGACCGCGGCCATCATGTCGGCATCCTCGCCGACAGTCTCACCGGTGGCGAGCGCGCCGACAAGGCGCTTGCCGAGCTCGCGCCGCGGCTGAAGCTCGGCGTGCATCGGCTGGCGATCCGCCGCGAACCGTCACCTGACGACGTCCTGGTGTGGCTTCGCATGCGACGCCTGATCGCGACGCTCAAGCCCGACGTCATGCACGGCCATGGCGCCAAGGCCGGCGCCTTCATCCGCATGCGGCGGCGCTCCGACGACACCATCCGCATCTACACCCCGCATGGCGGCTCGCTGCATTACCCCCTCAACACATTCAAGGGCGAGTTCTACGCGCGGCTCGAGCGCACGCTGATGGACGCGACCGACCTGTTCCTGTTCGAGAGCGCATTTGCCCGCGACACCTATCAACGCATCGTCGGCACGCCTAAGGGCGTGGTGCATTGCGTCTTCAACGGCGTCACGCCGGAGGAGTTCGAGCCCGTCGCGACCGCCGAGGATGCCACCGACCTCGCCTATGTCGGCGAGTTCAGGCACATCAAGGGCGCGGATCTGCTGGTCGATGCCGTCGCGCGCCTGCACGAGAACGGTAAGAAGGTCACGCTGACGCTCGGCGGCGACGGCGAGGAAAGCGCGGCGCTGAAGGCTCAGGTCGAGAGGCTCGGCCTCTCCAGCGCGATCCGTTTCATCGGGCACGTCAAGGCGCGGTACGGCTTCTCCAAGGGCCGGCTGCTGGTCGTCCCCTCGCGTGGCGATTCCATGCCCTATGTCGTGATCGAGGCGGGTGCTGCCGGCATTCCCATGATCGCGGCCCGCATCGGCGGCATTCCCGAGATCTTCGGGCCGGAGAGCCCCGCCCTGTTCGCGCCGAGCAATTCCGAGGCCATGGCCGAAGCGATCGCGGCCGCACTCGACGATCCGCACGGGACGGCCCAGCGCGCAACCGCCTTGCGCGCGCGCATCTCAGCGCATTTTTCGCAGCAAGCGATGGTCGACGGCGTGCTCGCCGCTTATCGGGACGCATTTGCCAATCATTAACCATTCTTAAGCCCGCTTCAGAAAATCTTCCGATTTGTTCGATAATCGAAGTGCCGGGGGATGCTTGCCCGGGTGCGCAAAGCCGTGCCGCGGGGCTTTGGAATGGACGTGGACGCCCGTGGAACCGCTCAACGCACGCTCGATGCTCGATGCCGCGACCAGCGCCGTGGCAAAGCCGGCTGACCAACCCTTTGTGGAGCGCCGCCGCCGGCTCTCGCCCGCAGCGCTCGACGTCGTCAATCAGAAGGTCGCCCGCGCCTATTCGCCCATCGTGATCGCCGGCTTCGTCCGCCTGGCTGATTTCGCGCTGCTCAGCCTCGTCGGCATTGCGCTCTACGCCGGCTATGTCATGCCGCTCGCCGGTGGGTTCAACTGGGTCTATCCTGCGCAGATTATCGCGGTGGCGGTCGCCGCCGTGGTCTGTTTCCAGGCCGCCGACATCTACCAGGTGCAGTTGTTCCGCGGGCAGCTTCGGCAGATGACGCGGATGATCTCGTCCTGGTCGTTCGTCTTCCTGCTCTTCATCGGCATCTCGTTCTTCGCCAAGTTCGGCAGCGAAGTGTCGCGGCTGTGGCTTGCCGCCTTCTACTTCCTCGGGCTCGCCGCGCTGATCGCCGAGCGTCTCATCCTGCGCTCGCTGGTACGCGGCTGGGCGCGCGAGGGCCGGCTCGACCGCCGCACCATTATCGTCGGCTCCGACAGCAACGGTGAGCAACTGGTCCAGGCGCTGAAGGCGCAGGAGGATTCCGACATCCACGTTCTCGGCGTGTTCGACGATCGCAACGACAGCCGCGCGCTCGACACCTGCGCCGGCGCGCGCAAGCTCGGCAAGGTCGACGACATCGTCGAATTCGCCCGCCGCACTCGTGTCGACCTCGTGCTGTTCGCGCTGCCGATCTCGGCGGAGACCCGCATCCTGGAGATGCTGAAGAAGCTCTGGGTGCTGCCGGTCGACATTCGCCTCTCCGCGCACACCAACAAGCTGCGCTTCCGGCCCCGCTCCTATTCCTATCTCGGCGAAGTGCCGACGCTGGACGTGTTCGAGGCGCCGATCACCGACTGGGATCTGGTGATGAAATGGCTGTTCGACCGCATCGTCGGCAGTCTCGCGCTGCTCGCCGCGCTGCCGGTAATGGGACTGGTGGCGTTGGCGGTGAAGCTCGACAGCCCCGGCCCGGTGCTGTTCCGCCAGAAACGCTTCGGCTTCAACAACGAGCGGATCGACGTCTACAAATTCCGCTCGATGTACCACCATCAGGCCGATCCGACCGCCTCGAAGGTCGTGACCAAGAACGATCCACGCGTCACCCGCGTCGGCCGCTTCATCCGCAAGAGCAGCCTCGACGAGCTGCCGCAGCTCTTCAACGTGGTCTTCTCGGGCAACCTCTCGCTGGTCGGCCCGCGTCCGCATGCGGTGCAGGGCAAGCTCCAGAGCCGCCTGTTCGACGAAGCCGTCGACGGCTATTTCGCGCGCCACCGCGTCAAGCCCGGCATCACCGGCTGGGCGCAGATCAACGGCTGGCGCGGCGAAATCGACAATGAAGAGAAGATCCAGAAGCGCGTCGAGTTCGACCTCTACTACATCGAGAATTGGTCGGTGCTGTTCGACCTCTACATTCTCCTGAAGACGCCGATCTCGCTGCTGACCAAGAACGAGAACGCGTATTGAGTTTATCTGTCATGCCCCGCGAAGGCGGGGCATCCAGTACTCCGCAGCGCCAGCCGTTGTCCGCAATAGGCGCCGCGGAGTACTGGATCGCCCGGTCAAGCCGGGCGATGACAGCGGTATTGTGGCGTACCAGTAGCGTAAGCGTATGAGCGTGCGATGGCGTATGCGGCGACAGCCGGTGAAGTAAACGTAGCCGTACGGGCTGCACCCGGCGTGCTGGCCTTCCAGCGCGCGCTGGTATGGCTGGTCGGCGCGTCGGGCGCGATCGTGTTCATCGAGCCGAGCCCCTACGAGATCGCGACGCTGCTCGCGACCGTCACCTTCTTCGCCACCGGTCTGCGGCTGAAGCTCGCGCTGATGCCGCTGGTGCTGATGCTGGTCCTGCTCAATGTCGGCTACACCATCAGCGCGATCCCGCTGCTCGATCAGCCCGAGGTGGCGAGCTGGATCGCGACCTCCTGGTATATGGCGGTGACCGTGGTGTTCTTCGCGATGGTCACCTCGGAGGATACGGCGGCCCGGCTCGACATGCTCCGCCGCGGGCTCGTGGTCGGCGCCATGGTCGCCTCGCTATTGGCGGTCGCCGGTTACTTCCACCTGATCCCTGGCGGAGACGATCTCCTCACGCTCTACGGACGTGCGCGCGGCACGTTCAAGGATCCGAACGTGCTCGGCGCCTTCCTCATCCTGCCGGCGCTGTTCTCGCTCCAGAGCGTGGTTTCGGACAAGCTCGGCAAGGCGTTCCGCAATGTCATCGGCTTCGGCCTCATGTCGCTGGCGATCCTGCTCGCCTTCTCCCGCGCCGCCTGGGGCGGCTTGGTGTTGACCTCCGCCTTCATGCTGGCGCTGATGGTGTTGACCAGCCGCACCAACGCGCAGCGGTCCCGCATCATCGCCATGGCGATCGTCGCCGCGGTGCTGGGACTGGCCTTGATCGCGGTGCTGCTGTCATTCGACTCGATTGCCGAGATGTTCAAGCAGCGCGCGAGCTTCGACCAGAGCTATGACGAGGGCCGCTTCGGCCGGTTCGGCCGCCACATCCTCGGCGCTGACCTGGCGCTCGACCTGCCGTTCGGCATCGGCCCCCTGCAGTTCCACCGCTTCTTCCCCGAGGACACCCACAATTCCTATCTCAACGCCTTCATGTCCGGCGGCTGGCTCTCTGGCGTGTGCTATCCCGCGCTGGTCTTCACCACCGTCACCATGGGCTTCCGCCACATCTTCGTCCGCGTGCCCTGGCAGCGCGCCTATCTCGCGGTGTTCTCTGCCTTCATCGGCACTGTCGGCGAAAGTTTTGTGATCGACACCGACCACTGGCGGCACTTCTGGATGATGCTGGGCGCGATGTGGGGCATGATCGCGGCCGCGCAGGTCTACAAGATCAAGGCTGACGACGAAGCTTCTTCAGCTTGAGAGCGGGACGCTTCTCCGGTGGGGTCTCGAGTAGGCCCTTGAGCGTCTCCGTGGCTGCGAGCACGGCCTTGTAACCTTCATTGGCGAAGCGCAGCAGCAGACGTAATTGCTCGTCGGAATAGCCGCCGAACACCTTCTCCATCGCCTGCTGCATCGGTACGTAGAACTGACCGATCTTCATCGCCGCGTCCGGCACGACCGCGATGAAAACTTTCCGGCGATCGGTCTCGTCGCGTTCACGGCGCACCAGCCCGGCCTTTTCGAGCCGGTCGACCACGCCGGTGATGGCGCCGGTCGTGAGCCCCGTGACCTCGGCCAGCCGGCCCGCAGTGACACGGCCTTCGAGATACAGGATGTCCATGCATTCAAGGTCGGAATTGGCAATTCCGGCAACGTTCGCAACGGTCTGGCCATAGAGCACGCCCTGCGCGGACGACCTGCGCATCGCCTCCTCGAGTTCCTGCAACAGCGCATCGCGCGCCTTCGTCCTTGACAAGATCCGCCTCATCACTTAGTCAGTATATATCTTAGCTACTAAGAGATTTAGCAGCCGTGATTTCTGCTAGCACCACGGACACGTCGGGAGCAAGCCATGTCCTACCGTCCCCGCAAAGCCCTGATCATCGGCGCCGGCATCGCCGGGCCCGTCGTCGCGATCCTGCTTCGCCGGGCCGGCATCGAGTCCGCGATCTATGAGGCCTGGCCCTATTCGAAGGGCATTGGCGGCGGCCTTCAGATCGCACCGAACGGCATGCATGTCATGGACGAGATCGGCCTTGCGAAAGAGTTGATCAGCCGCGGCTCGGTCGCGGAGGCCTTCGATTTCTATTCGCAGGACGGTGAGAGGCTCGGCTCGATCAACCGCGACATGGAGCGGCGCTTCGGCCAGCCGGCCGTCAACATCTCCCGCGCCACGCTGAACGAAATCCTGATCGACAAGGCCTGGTGTGCCTGCGTCTCACTCTACTTCGAGAAGCGCCTGATCAAAATCGAGGACCGCGGCGACCAACCGATCATCGCCTACTTCGCCGACGGCACCACCGCCGAGGGCGACTTCCTGATCGGCGCCGACGGCGTCCACTCGGTGGCGCGCCGCCAGGTGGTGCCGGACGGGCCGCAGCCGTTCAACACCGGACTGATCGGCTTCGGCGGCTTCGTGCCGCACGCGGTGCTCGACGGCAGGCCGATCGGCCGCCACGTCGAGACCACGTTCGGACAGAGTGGCTTCTTCGGCTACGGCTATTGCAGCCCCGATCCGGACGACGGCGTGATGTGGTGGAGCACGCAGCCGGCGCACGGCAGGGACGCGATGATGTTTCGCGCGCTCGACCACGCGACGCTGAAGCAGCATCTGCGCGGCTTCCATCGCGGCTGGCACGATCCGATTCCCGACATCATCGAAGCGGCCGAGAACATCGTCGTCACCGACACGCTCGACGTCGCGACCTTGCCGACCTGGTCGCGCAAGCGCTCGCTGCTAATCGGCGATGCGGCGCATGCGACCAGCCCCCATGCCGGCCAAGGCGCTTCGCTGGCGCTGGAGGATGCGATGCGGCTCGCGCGGCTGATGCAGGAGGGGCAGGAGCTCAGCGCCACCTTCCAGACCTTCGAGGCCTCGCGCCGCCCGCGCACCGAAAAGATCGTCGCCATGGCGCGCCGCAATGGCAACAGCAAGCGCGAATTTAGCGCCACCGGTGCGTGGGTTCGCAATCAGATGCTGAAGTGGCTCCTGCCACTTGGCGCCAAGGGCATGGATTTCATGTACGCCTATGACGCGCGTGCGGTGTAGCGGCAAGCTCGGTGTCATCGCCCGCGAAGCCGGGCGATCCAGTATTTCAGAGACGGTCGTGATAGAGCCGAGAGGCCGCTGCGTACTGGATGCCCCGCCTTCGCGGGGCATGACAGCGTCCTTGATGGCACCGCCTACGTCTCCACCTCGAACGTCAGCCCCGCATTGTCACGCAGCCGCTTGATCAGCTTGTGCTGCATCGCTGCACCCGGTGTCCAGAAGCCGGCCGGAACGTCAGCCGCCTCGCGCAGCAGGCAGATCGCGCATTCGGAGATCATCTTCGAGGTCGAGCCGTAGCCGGGATCGCGGTCACCGGTGACGCCGGCGCGCACCTGGCGGCCGTCCGGTGTGATCGCCACATACAGCAGATTGAAGAGACCCTTCTCGCGCTCCTCCTTCGAGGGCCCCTCGCCCGGCTTCGGTGCGTTCGGCCCGGTCTTCTCGGCATTGGCGGCCATCACGCGCTTCGCGTTGGCCTCACCCTTCTCGCCGGGACCGGTCAGAACCATCTCGTCGTAGACGAACTCCTTCCCGTAGGGAAAGCCCATCAGCATGTTAGAACGATGAACGTTACGCGTGTTGATCAGTGCCATCATGAACGGTGCAGCCCAGGATTGCAGATCCTCCTCATAGACCGCCCTGTTGCCCTTCGGCTGCTTCGGGCCGGTGAAGCCCGGCGTCAGTGCAAAATGGTCGTTGAGAATGGCGACAAGGCTGAGGTCCTTGGCAACCGCATCGAAGGTCGCTTTTGCACTCGCCGCGGTGCCGCCTGACAGCGTACCACGCATGTCGCGCACGCGGCCCTTGACGCGCGGCGCCGGCGCGCCGAACACGCGCTTGGCCTCTTCCTGCACGAAGAAAGTGCCAAGCTCGAACGGCACGGAATCATAGCCGCAGGAAAACACGATGCGCGCGCCGCTTGCCTTGGCTGCGGCCTCGTATTTGTCGATCATCTTCCGCATCCAGACCGGCTCGCCGCAGAGATCGAAATAATCCGCGCCCGCAGCGACGCAGGCCGCGAGCAGTTCCTCGCCATAGAACTGATACGGCCCGACCGTCGTGATCACTGATCTGGTCTGCGCCACCATCGCCTTCAGCGAAGCCGCATCCGATGCGTCGGCCACGATCAGTGGCGTCTCGGCGTGTGCGCCGATCGCTTCGCGCACCGATTTCAGCTTGTCGAGGCTGCGGCCGGCCAGCGCCCATGTCAGCGCCTTGTCGTCCTTGTAACGCGCCGACAGATATTCGGCGACGAGTTGGCCGGTGAAACCGGTCGCGCCGTAGACGACGATGTCGAATTTCGCAGAGCTCATAATCGGCCTTTACTTTTTCGCGTAGCTCACGCCCATGCCGGCACGGACGTCGCTTTGAATGCCATAGGGCGGAATCGGATAGCGCAGGCCATTCTTGGCCAGCGCCTTCATGCCCTCGATTGCCTTGGCGAGGTGCGCGGGCTTCAAAGCCATCAGCATCTCCTCGTCCGGCACGCCGCCATAGCGCCGTTCGGCATAGCATGGCAAGGACAGGCTGGGCTCGCCGGTCTTGAGCGCCCGCCCCCAGGAATCCGCGCAGGCGGTCTCCCCGACCACGCCCCATTCGAACTTCCTGTAGTCGGTATATTGCAGCCCGTTGATCAGGATGATCATCTGCCCGGGCGTCGCGTAAACGAGGCAAATGTCGGGCGGATCGAGCCTGCCGCTCGCCAGCGGGCTGACGGCGAGCGCCTGATATTGCCCGAACGGCACCACGTCGAGCGCTTCCTGGCGCTTGCGTGCATCTTCCGCCGTGCCGTGCCACACCCCGACGTAATTTTCGCCCGCGAGCCATTTATCATCCTGCGGCGCAAGACCGATCACGGCGCGGCATTGCGCACCCACGAGATCGTCGGCCGTGATGCCGACGGTCCATCCCAGACGCGCGGCCATGCTGACGATCTGGTCGGTGGTGTGGATCGCGTTCGGCCGCCGGATTTTTGGGATCGCCTCCATGTCCGCGGCGCGCGCGAACAGTTTCATGCCGATCACCGTCGTCTTCAGCCGGAGCAGGCTATTGAGATCGGCGACGAGTGCAGCAAGGTCGATCCTATCCGCGCTCTGCTGTTGCATGGCGTCCTCCGGGCCGGCGATCGCGCCGTCTGTTGTTGTTTTGCGGCTCTCGTTCTAGTCCTTGGCGGGCCCCGGAAGCAACTCGCCGGTCCTGCCCATCACGCGGTAGGCCACGAGGCCGATCCACTCGCGCACGGCGACGTCGGTTCGGCCAAGTCCGTCCGCACCCCTATTGGTGAAGGAAAACAGATCGTCACGCCCACCCATTCGCCAGTCCACCGGATAGGCTTCGACGTCAAATCCGGCCTTGCGAAAGATCCCCATCGAGCGCGGCATGTGAAAGGCCGACGTCACCAGAAGCCAGCGCTGGCCCGGCTTCGGTGACACCAATTGCTTCGTGAAGATGGCATTCTCCCAGGTGTTGCGCGAGTCCCGCTCGATGATCAGGCGTTGCTTCGCTATGCCGACATTCTCCAGGACTGGCGCGGAGTAATCAGCTTCCCTCGCGACGGTCGAGACCAGGTTCGACGTGCCCCCGGTGAAGACGATGCGCGCATTGGGATAGCGGCGGGCGAGCTCGGCCGGCGCAAACAGACGATCGGCCGCGTGCGCGACCACCGGCGTGCGATGCGCCGCCGACAGCTCGGTGTCGACGGAGCCGCCGAGCACGATGATGCCATCTGGCGCACCGCGCGACGGATCCCAGGGCGCAAAGCGCGACTCCAGCGGATAGAGCAAGAGATTGCCGAGCGGCGAGAACGCCGCGAGCGCCAGCAGAACCAGCGTGACTGCGGCAAGCTTACGGCCGAACGCGGCAAAGCGCGTCGCCATCAGCACGACAGACAGCATCCCAAGCTCGACCAGGAGATTGATCGGCAGCAGCGCGACGCCGAGGGTCTTGGAGAGAGCGAAAAACAGGAGAGCCTCGCTGGAATGATCGTGCCTGTCATGCGCGGGCTTGACCGGCCCGGCCTTCTTCAGAAATCTTCTTGAAAGAGGATCGATCGCCGGGTCAAGCCCGCGGCCGATGAAACCAACCGGACCCGGCAAATGACCCATCATCACCTGCATTCCAGCCCAGAAACCTGCCATTGGGGCTTCTTCGAAGCCGCGCTCAGGCCCGTCCTCACCATCGCCAGCGGCGACGAGGTGACGATCGACACCATCAGCGGCGGTCCGGACATGCTGCCCGACCGCAATCAGTTTCACATTCCGCCGGAGATGTTGGAGGTTCACGCCAGGAACGAGCGCATGCTGCCCGGCCACATCCTCACCGGTCCGATCGCGGTCGAAGGCGCCGAGCCCGGCGATGTCCTCGCGATCGAGATCCTCGACGTCGAGCTCCGGCAGGATTGGGGCTGGAACATGATCAAGCCGCTGTCCGGCACCCTGCCCGACGATTTCCACGCGACGCGTATCCTGAACATCCCGCTCGACCGAACGCGGATGACCGGCCGCATGCCATGGGGTCTGGACCTGCCGCTCAAGCCGTTCTTCGGCGTCATGGGCGTGTCACCGCCGCCGGCCTGGGGCCGCATCTCCTCGCTGGTCCCCCGCGCGATGGGCGGCAATCTCGACAACAAGGAGCTCGGCGCGGGCGCAACACTTTATTTGCCGGTGTTCGTGCCGGGCGCGCTGTTCTCCTGCGGCGACGGGCACGGCGTGCAAGGCGACGGCGAGGTCTGCGTCACCGCGATCGAGACTGCACTCCGGGGCCGCTTCCGCCTGACATTGCGCAAGGATCTCAAGTTCGACTATCCCCGCGCCGAGACGGCGACGCACTACATGACCATGGCGATGGACCCGGACCTCGACCAATGCGTGGTGCGCGCGCTGCGCGACATGATCGCGCTGCTCGGCGAGACGCGAAACCTGTCGCGTGAAGACGCCTACACGCTGTGCAGCCTGGCCGCCGATCTGCGGGTGACCCAGACCGTCAACGGTGCCAAGGGCATCCATTGCATGATCGAAAAGGCGATCGTGCACGGCTGAGCCGGCCCGCCTCTCCTGATGTGGGTGAAGCCACGCCGCCGCCCGGCTTTCGGGCGGCGCGCCGCGCCGTGCCCAACTTCTCCAGCGATTCCAATGGGCTGATACACCGGTCTGGCCCGGATTTGACTCGCACCCCCGAACCTAAATAGAGTCTTAATCGTTACTTTTATGTACCCGAGTAAGAGGCTAGCGTTCGGGCCATGGCCACCGAAAAAGCCGAGACTGACCGCATTCCCGTAACCTTGGCGCTCTCGACCATCACCTATCTGGAGAAATTGGTGAGACAGGGCACCCACGGCACGAGCGTTCCCGGCGTCGCGCGGACATTGATCGAGGAAGGCATCCGTCTCGCCATCAAGGACGGGCTTTTGTCGATCCGCGACAATGGCAGGACGTGAGCGCGCGCCGGACGTGAGGCGGACCGATCTCGAGAGGCGGATGGCCGACATCTGCAACCTGGGACCGTTACACATGCCTGCTCTTTCCCCGACTCCTTCTCAAACCGCTTCACCGACTTGGACCGACGAACGCATTGAACTCTTGAAGCGGCACTTCGACGCTGGCCTCTCCTGTCGAGAGATCGCCGCCGACATCGGCGTCAGCCGCAACGCGGTGATCGGCAAGCTGTCCCGATTGAATCTGACGCGGGGGCGGACGGTCGATGAGCGCAAGGTTCACGACAGGGGCTTTGCGTCGGCGCGCGCGCCGAAGGCCGTCCCGCGCCTGCAATACGAGATGCTCGCCACGATCTACGGCGAGACCGGCATGCCCGTGGTTGCAGAGCCGATCGACGACGGCAACCGCTGTTCGCTGCTGGAGCTGTCCGAGAATCGCTGCCGCTGGCCCATCTCGACGCCGGGCGAAGACGATTTCTGCTTCTGCGGCAATGCTGCGCCGGAGGGGCAATCCTACTGCGCCGGTCACAGCCGCCTCGCCTACCGGCCGAACTCGCGCACCCGCGCCATCCGCGGCTGAAACAGGCACAACGAAAAACCTCCGGTGGGGCATCACCGGAGGTTTCTGGAGGCTTAGCGTGAAGCCAAGAGCCGCAACTTTCGTAATCGGCTGAGAGCTATATAGCTTAGTAACTCAGGTAAGTAAATAAATCTGAGGCGATTGAATCGCATAGCACGTCTTCATCGACTGCGTGGGAGGCTGCCGATTTCCGAACCGCCTCATTGTAAAAAAGCCCCGGCGGTTTCCCGCCGGGGCTGCTTCATCTTCGAGGGCCGAGCTTACCAGTTGCGCTGTGCGCGCAGCAGCAGGCTGTAGGTGTCCTGGTCCTTCAGCTCGTAGGTGGCCGCCGGCTTGGCGACGGTCGTCAGTGCTCCGGTCGTGATCGCGCCCGAGTACTTCTGGTCGAGATGGCTGTAGGTGAAGTCAGCCGAGAACGTCAGGTTCTTCACCGGTGTCCAGCGGGTGATGACGCCGACCTGGCCAATGTTGAAGTCCGGGTTGCAGGTGCCGGTCAGGGTGGCGAACGCCGCGCTGCCGCAGATCAGGCCCTTGGCGGTGCCGTTGTAGTTGACCGCAGCCCACGCACCATAGAGTGCCGTGTTCCAGTACGGGCTCCAGTTGTGGGTGTAGGCACCCCGGAAGCCGTAGGTCTTGGTCAGCTCGAGGTTGCCGCCCGGGCCGAACACCGCGTCAGACACGCCGGCGAAGCCGATGCTCTGATAAGCGGCGTTCGAGCTGCCGAACATCGAGTAGCTGGTCGCGGCCAGCGACTGGAAGTTGTAGCGGCTCGCGCCCTCGGTGTAGACGCCCGACACGTTGATCACGTCGCCGGCGCCGGTCGGAATGTTCTTGATCGACAGAGCGAGCTGGACGGCCCAACCCCACTTGTCCTCCGGATGACCGGTGACTTCAGTGGCGCCGTAATAGCCGACGTGGTTGTCGTGTGCGGCGACCGACGCCTGGAACATACCCCAGGCCTGGTCGACGCGGACCGTGCCGACGAGGTCGGGCGACCGGGTGCCGCCGATGTCGTTCGACCCGTAGGCGCCGCCGAGGACGCCGGTGGTGCTCATGCCCGCCGTGTTCCAGAGGTTGGTCGTGAAGAACTGAGTCTGGTCCTGCGCCGAGATCGTCGCCGTCACGCCCTGGCCGAAATCGGCCGTGTAGGTGAACTGGGCGACGCCGTTGGTCGAGCCGCTGCCGCCGACCAGCTGATCGAAGTTGTTGCCGGGATAGTTGACCCAGGGCGCGTCGAACTGCGATACAGCCTTACCCATCGTGAAGCCGGCGAACTGGATGAAGGCATAGTAGACGCCGAGCGCGCCGCCCGAGATGCCGCCATCGGTCGGGTTGATGCTGCTGGCCGAACCGGTGAGGGCGGTGCCGGCTGCGTTGAGGCCGATCGTGCTGCTATACTGAGTCCCGCCCGTGGCCGAACCGGTTCCGCTATAATTGCCAGTCGTCCAGGTGAAGACCGCGTCGAAATAGGTGCGGACCACGCCGTACTCGGTCGCGGTGCGCGTGTCGATGTTGAGATCTTCACGAGCGCGCATCGAGTAGTAGTTCGTCAGCCGGTTGTTCGCCGCGAAGACGCCGTTGTACTGGGCGTTGTAGTTGCCGCCCGCGTTGAGGGCGACTTCAGCACGCAGATAGCCGCCCAGCTTGATGCAGGTGTCGGTGCCCGGGATGTAGTAGAAACCCGCACCATAGAGCGTGCAGATCTTGACGTATTCGACCGCCTTGGCCTTGACCGGAAGATCGGCCGCCTGGGCTCCACCGACGGCGATCAGACCCGCCGCAGTGCCGAGCAAAAGGCTCTTCACCAGTTTCATTTAAAACCTCCAAGTTGCTCATTTTACGGAGACCGGACCGTATGGCCCCCCAGATCTCCGTCTCTCAAATCCGCTCGGCCGCTTTGCGCTTTCGGACACACCCGCTTCGAGCGAGGGACGTGAGCGAACCACCTGCAACGGGACGATCGAGGACCCCCCACCGTCATCGATCAATATGCCTGCGTCTTTCGGTAATCAAAATAGTTTATTAGATCAGCTTTCTGGTTTTGCTGGACCTGTGCCCGGCGCGCAACACCCGCCCAAGGAGCAATCAACTGAGCTAATCATCTTTGTAGTTTTAGTGACGAAATTACCCTGCTCTGCACTTGCGTCAGGACAGGCTTGCGTGGACTATGGCCTGCTACGAACACTGGCCTGAAGAATCAGTTCACGGGAGTGACGCTGTGTCCGCAACGAGGAAAGAGGGTTCACGCCTGCGCTCCGTCGGCAATCTGGATATCATCAGGCGCTTCACCTGGGAGATCTCTTCGATCAACATGTATCTGGAGGAGCTGCGTCAGTTCTGGGCGAGGACGCTCGGCATCAGCGGCCCGCAATGGCTGATCCTGATGGCCATCTCCGACCTCGACAAGGACGACGGCATTCCGGTCAACGTCGTCTCCAAGCTTCTCCACGTCGATCCGTCGTTCGTCACCACCCAGTCCAAGCTGCTCGAGAAGAAGGGCCTGTTGCGCCGTCGGCCCTCGCCGACCGACGCCAGGGTGGTCCGGCTGTCCCTGACCGAGAAGACGCAGAAGCACCTGGCGAGCCTCAACGAGCAGTACAAGACCATCAAGGAATTCGTCTTCCAGGAGTTCGACGAGCAAGAGCTCACCGAATTCACCGCCAAGCTCGCAATGCTGAAGTCGCGCCTCGAGAAGGCCTGCGTCCGCCTCACGCTCGATTTCTGACGCGCGCTTTACATCATATCTAGCCGGCTGCGCCGAGCCGCGATTCGAGCCAGTCGAAGATGTATTCGTTGGCAAGGCTCGGATTATCCGCATGGGCCTGCGCCGCGCCGGTCTCGGCCGCAGTGAACACCTTCAACATGACGTCCGAGCTGCCAATGCGGGAGCTCTGGACGATCTGACGCGCCCGGTCGGCCTTCAGCCAGCCATCCTCGCCGAGCGTGATCAACACCGGGCAGTCGATGCTGGAAGCCATCAGCGGCGCATGGGGCACCGGCACGATGCTGACGTCGCTCAGTGCGAATCGGCTGGCGAAGAAGGCCCGCTCGTGCAGGTCCCACAGGCCGCCGTCGCAGACGGCAGCGGCAAGCCGCGGCTCCTGCAACACCGCACGCGCCACGAAGGAAGAGCCCCAGCCATCCGCGACGATTGCAACGCGCGCGAAATCGACGTCACTGCGCGTCTCCAGATAGTCCATGACGCACGCTATCGCGCTCTCAAGATCCCGGCGCCGCAACAGCACATCGATATAATCGTCGCGCTGATCGCCGAACAGGTCCAGCGCCAACACCGAGAATCCACGCTCGCACGCATGTGGCACGAGCTTGAACAGGAATTCCTCCTTGCGGTGGCCGGGCTCGCCGATGCAGATCACGGTCGGAGCCCGCCCGCTTCCCGACGGCGCAGGTAGGAAGTAGCCCTGCAGCGCATGTGCGTCGAGCCAGGGGACGGTCACGACTTCACCGGCCGGGCTGCGCGCGGAAAGGTAGCGGCGTGCGCATTCCTGCATTGCGAGCACAACGACCCAGCGGCGCTCGTCGTCCTGCTCGAGCGGCATCGCCGCGGCGCCATAGTAGTTCATGGCGCGCAGCCAGTTGCGCCGTGCGCTCGCCATGTGACCTTCTGCGGAGGCCGCCTCGGCGCGCTGCCGATTGGCTTGCGCCAACTTCTTCCACTCGCGGTGCCAGGAGCGGCCGTCGCCCCGCTTCAGCTGCCGCGCGATCATCAGGCATTCGGCGATGGTGGCGCCGCCCTCCTGAGCCGCGGTGAGCAGCCGCGTGAATTCAGCGGAGATGTCCTCTCGCTCCGGGCAAAGGGTCCAGTCGTCGGAGAGGCATGCGGGCATCATCGGGAGCTACGCTCTATCGTCGCGCGTTACGCCTGCTTGACTAAACCATTTCAGGTCCCCAACCAAGCAGCCGCGACCAAAATGAAAGCCGTTCGAGATCACCATCGCTTGAACATTGTCGTGTCGCATGCGTGACATACCGATCGGTCATGATGCGGACGTCACATTGGCAAGAGGTGGCACGTAAAATTGCCTGAGCACCTCTTGCCATGACGATCATCATACCCACATGGGCGCCCCGCTCGCAGGCGGCCTCAACCCAGCCGCCAGCCGACCTCCTGCGTAAAACTTTCGTAGAAGGCGCGGTCGTAGGCCTGCTCCGGCGCGGCGCGCACGCGCTCGTCGAGGCGCTTGGCGTCCTCGCCGACGAGAATGCGCCATCGCTCCGCCTTGACCCCGTCGAGAATGATCTTCGCGGCCTCGGCCGCCGTCGTCGGCGCATCCTCCAGGAAGCTGCGGGCGCGCTCGGCAAACGCCGCCTGGATGTCCTCCTCCGTCATTTTGTCGGCATCTGGCACGCCGGCCGCGATCATGCGCTTGCGGGTCAGCGCGACCTCGTCGGCATTGAGCCGGTCCGAGCCATCACTGCTCTGCACCTTGCGCGAATTGGAGACGATCGAGGTGCCGATGTGACCGGGCATCACCACCGAGCATTTGACGTGCGGCGCGTGCAAGCGGAGGTCGTTGATCAGCGCTTCGGTAAATCCCTTCACCGCGAACTTCGCCGAGCTGTAGGCGGTGTGCGCCTGGTTCATGCCGATCGAGGCCCAGAAGCCGTTGACGCTCGCGGTGTTGACGATGTGCGCCTCGTCCGCGGCGACCAGCATCGGCAGGAAGGTGCGCACGCCGAGATAGACGCCGCCCCAGCAGATGTTGAAGGTGCGCTCCCACTGCTCGCGCGTGTTGGTGAACAGGCTGCCGCCACCGCCGATGCCGGCATTGTTGAACAACAAATGGATCCGGTCCGTTTTCTGCTGCTCGGCGAGCTCGTCGCGAAAACGCTTCAGATGGTCCTCGATCGCGACGTCGGCGACATGCGTCGTGACGCGCAGGCCTTGCGGCAGCTTCTCGGCCTCGCAGAGCCGCTTGGTCTCGGCCATCGCGGCTTCCGAGACGTCGCACATCGCGACGTTGCAGCCCTCAGCCACGAGCTGCCGTGCGAGCTCGCGCCCCATTCCCGTGCCGCCGCCGGTGATGACTGCGATCTTTCCTGCAAAATCCTTCATGGGACTTCGGTCCCTCCCCTTGTCGGTATGTTTCTTCAGAGCTGCCCGCGCTGCGGGGCGCCGCGTAAAATGTAGCAGCGTCGCATCGGCAGGTAAAAGCGCATCAGCGCGATCATTCGACGCCGGTGATTTCGGGCCGCGGACTATTCACATGAGGGCATCGGCAGCCTCGTCGAGGTCACCGTGGTCCGGCGACCTCTCACCGCGGCGCATCCTTCGAGACGCGCGCTTTCAGCAGGTCCTCAGGATGAGGACACAATGCGCGGCATCAGTTTGAGCGAGCCTCATCCTGAGGAGACCGCGTGAAGCAATCGTCTCAAGGACGAGGTGTGCGCGCAAGGCCGCTCAAAAAGCCGTATGCGATAGCCCACAATCCGCCCATTGCTGAGGCCGGCCCCGTATTTGTCCGGCTTCGTGTTAGCGGGAATTTTTTTATAATCCGAATCGTCAAATCGATTCCGTACGCTGGGGCAAGTCGGCCCAGGCCAGCGTATTTGTTGCGTGTCACAGGCTCTGGCACTCCGCTTGCATCCTCTTCGTGGTCAGAAATAACCGATGAGGTGACAGGAATGTTCGTGACCGTCGTTGCCGTGCTCTGCCGGCTCAGCGCAGCCAGCTCAGGCAGTTGCGTCGAGGAAATCGTGACCGACAGCAACATGACGCCCGAGATGTCGATGATGCAATGCGCGATCGGCGCACAGGCCCCGCTTGCGAAATGGATGGGCGAGCATCCGATCTATCGCGCCAACTGGCGCCTCGATCGCTACAAATGCGTGCCTGGTCACTACGAGATCAAGGGCCACGCTTAAGCCCGTAGAACTACGACGCCGAGGAAACGCCCGGGAAGGCGCGCCCCTCTCCCTCCGCATGGGCTCGATAGCGCCAGCATCATTGAGCCGCCGCGCTCCGTGACAATGATCACGCGCATCGACCCGAAACTGTACCGCGTCCCCGCCGAGCAGATTCCCTGTACCGGCCAGCTAAAGGACGTTGAAGCCTTCAACCCGATGCCCCGTTGTGGCAGCTAACACAAATTGCGAAGCTCGAGCAGTTTCGAGATCGAAGGACTGCACTCTCCGAGTAGAAGCCAAGCAGCGGCTGCTGGGTGCGGCAATTTCGTGCCTCGCCGCAGATCTACGGCGTGATGCGCCGCAGCGAGACAAGTGCTTGCTGCGCTGCGCCTTTAGTACTCTCGGAACTAGGCATCGAACCAGCGGTATGCATTCACCTTTGTCTGCACGAGAAATGCTGGTGCAGGAACACAGGCCGATGAGTTTGCATTGTCCGTCAGTTTCATGCGTGAGGCCGATCATGCAAGTTCTTTGTAGAATGATCGCGATTGCAACAATCCCAGCTTGGATGGCGATCTGCTCGACTCCTGCTGTCGCGCAAACCTTCGACGACAGGTGGTCCATCATTCCCAAAGCACACGCGGAGCCAGTTCCTGAAGGGCTCGACCAGACAAAGAAGGACGAAACGCAATCGCAACCTTCGACCCCACAGCAAGCGCAACCTCTGACTCCGGAAGAGCCCTCGAAAGATCGTTTAGGAGCCCAATCTTCTCATCGTGTCATTTCCGGCAAAGCCTCCTACTATTCTTATCCCAAAGGCAAGACAGCAAGCGGTTCATCGTTTGATCGTAATCGGCTAACAGCGGCGCACCGCCACCTGCCCTTCGGCACCAAGTTGCGCGTTACTCACGGCAGCCGAAGCGTCATCGTCACAGTCAATGACCGCGGTCCGTTCGTCCGCAGTCGTGTCCTCGACCTTTCGCTGGCCGCTGCGCGCAGCTTGGGGATTACCGATCGTGGCGTGGCTCAGATTCGTGCAGAGGTGTTGTGAACACACAACCGGCGTCGAAGCGAAATGGCCTGCAATTCAAAGAACTCCGACGCTACTGCGCCATTATTCTCGTCAGTATACCATTTACTCTGCGGGCTGACGGCAGCGCCGAATGGCGCAAATCCGATAACCCCCGGCCCTCTACTTAAGTGACCCTGGCAGTCTCTTCTCCACCGCTGTCAAATCGCTTCGGAAAACCGTCATTCTCCAATGACATCGCTACTGTGCATGGGGTTGTTTTCGGCGTTTTTGTTTCCCGACCACCGAAGCAGCCATCCACGACTGACGCGCGCATCCGTCACGGGCGGGAGCAGACTCCACGCCGACGGTCAATCCACCCGACAGATGAGTTGAGAAAATGGTCGGAGCGAGAGGATTTGAACCTCCGACCCCTAGTCTCCCAGACTAGTGCGCTAACCGGGCTGCGCCACGCTCCGAATGCCGTTCCATTAGCTAGGATCGCCGCCTTGTGCAAGGCGCCCGCACCAAATTGGTGTCGGCTCAAATTCCGGAACTGCCCGCAAAGCCGGCGGAACGGCCCTACCCGTCCTTCAGCGCCTGATCCAGCATCTCACGGCAGGCAACGAGGTCGGCGAGCGCCCGCCCTAGCCGCTCCCGGTCCAGCGCGCTGGGGCCAGCCGGCGCGGCGGCAGTGCCGCCCTTGCGGAAGGTGGTGAGGATGTCCTCGTCGTCGATCTCGGCGAAGCGGAAGTCGATGCCTTCCTCTTCGTCGCCCTGGTAATCGTCATCGTCGCTGTCGGTGACGCCCCTGATCGGTGCCTCGTCGTCGGGCTCCATCAAGCTCGCGCCGATGGCGTCCTCGATGGCCCCGAACGAGACCGCGGCGGCGCTGTCGGCGAGGCCCTGCACCGATTTGACGCCGTGCTCTTTCAGGATCCGCTGCACCCCGCGGATGGTGTAGCCCTCCCCGTAGAGCAGGCGGCGGATGCCCTTGAGCAGGTCGACGTCGTCGGGGCGGTAGTAGCGGCGGCCGCCGCTGCGCTTCATTGGCTTGATCTGGGAGAACCGCGTCTCCCAGAACCGCAGCACGTGCTGCGGAATGTCGAGTTCCTGCGCTACTTCGCTGATGGTTCGGAACGCATCCGGCGCCTTGTCCAAATGCCAATCCTTTCCGAAAGGCGATTACGCCTCGGGTTGAGCCTTGCTGGCGTCGCCATTGGTGCGGTGCTGGGCGTTGATCCGCTGCTTCAGGATCGCCGACGGCTTGAACACCATCACCCGGCGCGGCGAGATCGGCACCTCGGTGCCGGTCTTCGGATTACGGCCGATACGCTGACCCTTCTTGCGCACCATGAAGGAGCCGAACGAGGACAATTTTACCGTCTCGCCCTTCTCAAGGCAGTCGGTGATCTCCTTGAGCACGAGTTCCACGAAGGCGGACGATTCCGTGCGCGACAGGCCCACCTTCTGGTAGACGGCTTCGCACAGATCGACACGCGTTACGGTTTTGCTTTGATCGGTCATCGCCCTGCCCCACATCACGGCGAACAATTGTTGTCTGAAATTAGGAGCTTACGATACAACGGTCAACAGCGCTCATCAATGCAGACGCATCGATAATCGCGCTGATTCCGGCAAAATTTTATCGACTGTTGCTACCAGCGCACGAGCGCGGAGCCCCAGGTGAAGCCGCCGCCCATGGCCTCCAGGAGAACCAGGTCGCCCTTCTTGATGCGGCCGTCCCTGCGTGCCACCGACAGCGCCAAGGGAATCGAAGCCGCCGAGGTGTTGCCGTGACGGTCCACGGTCAGCACCACCTTCTCCGGCGCGATATGCAACTTGTGCGCGGAGGCGTCGATGATTCGCTTGTTGGCCTGGTGCGGCACGAACCAGTCGATGCTGTCGGCATTGAGCCCGGTCGCCTGGAAGGCATCGACGATCACGTCCGTGATCATGCCCACCGCATGCTTGAAGACCTCGCGGCCCTCCATACGCAGATGGCCGACGGTCTGTGTCGAGGACGGCCCGCCGTCGACGAACAGCTTTGCCTTGTGGCGGCCATCGGAGCGCAGATGAGTGGTCACGATGCCGCGGTCGGTCGCGGCGGTGCCCGGCTGCTCCTGCGCCTCCAGCACGACAGCGCCGGCGCCGTCGCCGAACAGTACGCAGGTGCCGCGGTCGTTCCAGTCGAGGATGCGCGAGAAGGTCTCGGCGCCGATCACCAGCGCGCGCTTATAGGCGCCGGTGCGCAGGAAATTGTCGGCGGTGGCCAGCGCGAACACGAAACCGGAGCAGACCGCCTGGAGGTCGAACGCCGCGCCATGGTTGATGCCGAGCCCGTGCTGCACGGCGACCGCGGTTGCGGGAAACGTATTATCCGGCGTCGAGGTCGCCAGCACGATCAGCTCGATCGATTGCGCGTCCACCCCCGCATCGCTCAGCGCAGCCTGCGCCGCCCGCAGCGCCAAGTGCGAGGTGAACTCGCCCTCAGCCGCGATGTGCCGTTCACGGATGCCGGTGCGCTGTACGATCCACTCGTCGGAGGTGTCGATGCGGGCCGCCAATTGGGCGTTGGTCACCACCTGCTCCGGCAGATAAGAGCCGCAGCCGAGCACGACCGAACGAATTTTCGTCACGAAACAGCCTCCTGCGCGGCCTGCACGGAACTGAGTGCACCACCCTCGCGGTTGAGCATCTGATTGATCTTGTTCAGGAGATCGTAGTGAGCCATCTCATAGCCAACATCGATCGCATAGGCAAAGCCTTCGGCGCTGATTCCGCCATGGCTCTTGACCACTAGTCCCTTCAGTCCCAGGAACACGCCGCCATTCGACTTGTTTGGGTCCATCTTGTCGCGCAGGGCCTGAAAAGCGCTGCGCGCAAACAGATAGCCGAGCTTGGACAGCCAGCTCCGCTGCATCTCGTTACGGAGTAATTCCGCCATCTGCCGTGCGGTTCCCTCGGCGGCCTTGAGCGCGATGTTGCCGCTAAAACCTTCGGTCACGATGACGTCGGCCAGCCCCTTGCCGATGCCGTCGCCCTCGACGAAGCCGATATAGTCGAGCTCCGGCAGGTTCCTCGCACGCAGGATCTCGCTAGCCTCGCGGATCTCCTCGTGGCCCTTGATCTCCTCGGCGCCGATGTTGAGCAGCCCGACCGTGGGCCGCGTCTTGTCGAACAGCACGCTCGCCATGGCCGCGCCCATGAGCGCGAGCGACACCAAATGGTGGGCGTCGCCGCCGATGGTCGCACCGAGGTCGAGCACGACGGACTGGCCACGCTTAGTTGGCCATATCCCGGTGATCGCCGGGCGGTCGATGCCCGGCAGCGTGCGTAGGTGGAAACGCGCCATCGCCATCAGCGCGCCGGTGTTGCCGGCGGAGATCGCAACATCCGCCTCGCCCTTCTTCACGGCATCGATCGCGAGCCACATCGAGGAGGTTTTGCGGCCGCGCCGCAACGCCTGGCTCGGCTTGTCCTCCATGCTGACCGCGACGTCGGTATGGATGATCTTCGAGGCGGCCTTGAGCGCGGAGTGCTTTTCGAGCTCGGGCTCGATCTTGGCGCGGTCCCCGACCAGCAGGAATTCGCTGTCGCGGTGCCTGCCAAGCGAGATGGCAGCGCCGGGAATGACCACGGCGGGGCCGACATCGCCTCCCATGGCGTCCAGCGCGATGCGAATCTTGCTTGGCATGAAAGTCCTGGAACTGGTCTCGTGCGGTCTTAAGCTAGCGGGCCGCAAAATGGGTTCGCCACGGACATGGCGGTTGGCCGAGCGCCACGCCGCACCCGGACCGGGCCGCGACAATAGCGTTTTGTACCCCCGAAACAACCTCTTGCCCCCAGCCTTTTGCATTCAGGACGATCCGCGAGCGCACCGACAAATCAGGGCGGAAACGCATTGAAATCAAACGGATGAAACCGTTCTTCAAACCAGCGCGGCAAACGGTTCGTGTCCGGTCCGAAGCGGTCCCGCCGCAAATCCAAGCTATTTGCCCTTTTTCCTGTCCTGCAGGGCCTTCAGGGCTGCGAAGGGATGGTCCTCGGGATCGAGGGCGGTGACGTCCGCCTCGAACACGGCCCCCTCCTTGCGCGGATAGGGATCGATTGCCAGAAACAGCGCGTCAGTGGCGAGACGCCCAAGGTCGATGATGCCATTGACGATCGCCTCCGGCGGGTCGGCGACCGCAGGCAGCGCCTCGTCGTCCTGTCCCTCCTCGATCAGGTCGGCCAGCCGGCGCGCCTCGGCTTCGGGAGCGAACATCAGGTCCACCTCCTCCTCGATCTCGGTCTCGATCGGATCGAGCGTGACGACGCAGGTCTGGCCGATCCGGCCGCGGACCAGCCCCGTGACCTGGATCCGCCCGCCGCTTCTCGGCACCACATCGAAGCTGGCATGAGCGGACAGGATCTCCCGCAGGCCCGCGAGCTCGGCCATGGCCTGCCGTTCGGCCGCCGAGGCCTCGAGTACGCGATGCAGGCCGGTGTCAGGGACCTGCGCCACGATGACGGGCGCCCGCCAGGGATCGGGCTCGGATCCGGTCGTCGGTCGGCTCATGGCGTGACATCCTCTGGGAGGGCTGGGGGAAACTTGAAGGACGCGCGCAAGAGCGCGGCCTCGTCGGTCCGGCCGAGATCGGCTTCTGTGGCCCGGGCATAAGCCGCGAGCCTCTGCGCCTGATCGATGCCGGTCCCGTTCAAGATATTCTTGCAGATCGCCGATGCCAGCGCCTCGCCGCCGCCCTCCATGGCCTGGTCATAGGCCTGGACGCGGCCATAGAAGGCCTCGCCAAAAGCCCGCATCCGCTTCGGCACGGTCTGGTCGCCCACCCCCATCTCGCGGAGATTGTCGTCCATGTCCTCGCAGAAGCGGTCGAACAGCGCCTGCGACAGCTCGGTGGCGCCCTGGACCGTGCGCAGGCGGCGCAGCAGCAGCCAAAGATGCAGCAGCAACAGGTCGAAACGCCCGTTAACCGTGTCCGGCACGCCCAAGTCACGGTAAAATATGGGTTCTCGCGCCTGCGTCACGATCATGCCATAGATGGCCTCGATGGTGCCCCGCGGGGCTAGCCGGGGTTTCCTGAAGTGATTGAACGGCCAAAGCATTGTGGTTTCCGCAAGCAGGCGCGCGCGTGTTGCATTCAGAGCCTCCGCCCGGTACTTCAGCGCCTCGCGCGACGCAAGGGGACGGAATCAGTTCCGCAATGACGATAACGAACCAGACCAGCCAGCGCGCAAGTCAGCGGCGCGGCCTTCACGCATGTTGGCGCGGCCTGCGCATAGTCGCGGCCGCGACCCTGGTCAGCGCGGCGCTTGCGGGTTGCACCGGCGAGCAGTTCCAGAAGGGCTACATCCTGCCGCCTGGGGCACTGGAGCAGATTCCGATTGGCGCGAGCCAGGACCAGGTGCTGATCGTGATGGGCACGCCCTCCACCGTCGCGACCCTGGACGGCGAGGTGTTCTACTACATCTCCCAGCGCTCCGAGCGTCCCGTCGCCTTCATGAACCAGAAGGTGGTCGACCAACGCGTGATCGCGATCTATTTCGACAAGAACCGGCGCGTGCGCCGGCTGGCGAATTACGGCCTTCAGGACGGCAAGATCTTCGACTTCATCAGCCGCACCACGGCGACCTCGGGTCAGGAGATGAGCTACCTCACCCCGCTGTTCAAGCTGCTCAGCTTTAACTGAGCTCTTAGGGCGTTTTCGAGCCAAGTGGATACCGGTTCGCGTAAAGAAAACGCATGAAGAATCTGGAGCCCGTTCCGATTGCACCGGAATGGGCTCGAGCCTGCGGCGTCGTGCCGTTTCGTGCGACTTGCCGTCGCACGTCGGGTTCCCTACGCTCGCTGCAAAACGAGAAGCAGGGAGTGGACTCGTGCCCAAGACTTTTTTGTCCCGTCGTCGTGTGCTCGCTGGCGCTGCCGGCCTCTCGGCCGCAGCAATCCTGCCGCGATCGAGCCTGGCCGACTGGAAGCCCACCGAGAACGTTCGCCTCATCGTGCCGGCGGCGGCTGGCGGCTCGACCGACGTCATGGGCAGGCTCCTCGCCGCGCATCTGCAGACTGCCTGGGGCCAGTCGGCGGTCGTGGAGAACCGCTCGGGCGGTGGCGGCACCATTGGCACAGCCGAGGTGGTCCGCGCCAAGCCCGATGGTCACACCATCCTGATCGGCAATCCGGGGCCGAACGCGATCGCCTACAGCATTTTCAAGAACCTCACCTACAAGCCGGAGCAGCTCCAGCCGGTCTCCAACATGATCCGGATTCCGAACATCGTCTCGGCGCATCCGAAGACCGGCATCACATCGATTCCCGAGCTGATCGCGTACCTGAAGGCCAATCCGGACAAGCTCAGCTACGCCTCCTCAGGCGTCGGCCAGAGCCCTCACCTCACCGGCGCCTGGTTCCTTCAGCTCACCGGGTTGAAGATGACCCACATCCCGTTCCGCGGCGCCGGCCCCGCACTCCAGGCCGCGCTCGCGGGCGACATCCAGATCCTGTTCGACAATCTCTATCCGAGCCTGCCGCAGGTGCAGAACGGCACGCTCAACGGCCTCTGCGTCACCACGACCGAGCGTAGCGAGCTCGCGCCGAATCTGCCGACCATGCGCGAGAGCGCGCCGGAGCTGGCGAACTTCGACGTGTCCTCCTGGTTCGCCGTCTTCCTGCCGAAGGGCGTCCCCGCGCCCGTGCTCGAAGCGCTCAATCTCCAAGTGAAGGCGATGCTGGAGCGCGACGACATCAAGAAGCAGATCGCCGCCATGGGCGCCCGCGCCGACTACGGCACGCCGCAGCACTTCGCCGCCTTCGTGGATGCCGAGACAAAGAAGTTCGCCGCGATCATCCAGAAGGAAGGCCTGCAGATGGACGTGCAGTAACGCACAGCGTCATTCCGGGGCGGCTCCAACGAGCCGAACCCGGAATCTCGAGATTCCGGGTTCGGTCTGCGGACCGCCCCGGAATGACAATGAGAAAGAAAACCCCGCGGCTCGCGCCGCGGGGTTTTGTCTCGTTCCACTTCCGCCGCTCAATGCGCCAAGATCGCCAGCAGCAGCAAGGCCACGATGTTCGTGATCTTGATCATCGGGTTCACCGCGGGGCCGGCGGTGTCCTTGTAGGGATCGCCGACGGTGTCGCCGGTCACCGCCGACTTGTGGGCATCACTACCTTTGCCGCCGAAATGGCCGTCCTCGATGTACTTCTTGGCGTTGTCCCAGGCGCCGCCGCCCGAGGTCATGGAGATCGCGACGAACAGGCCCGTCACGATTACGCCGAGCAGCATCGCGCCCACCGCCGAGAACGCCGCTGACTTGCCGGCCGCACCTCCACCCGCGATCGCGTAGATCAGGAAGTAGACGACAATGGGCGACAGCACCGGCAGCAGCGAGGGGATGATCATCTCCTTGATCGCCGCTTTCGTGAGCAGATCCACCGCCTTGCCGTAGTCCGGTTTGTCAGTGCCCTGCATGATGCCGGGCTTCTCGCGGAACTGACGGCGCACCTCTTCCACGATCGCGCCGGCAGCACGGCCGACGGCCGTCATGCCCATCGCGCCGAACAGATACGGCAAGAGGCCGCCGAACAACAGGCCCACCACCACGTAGGGATTGTTGAGCGAGAAGTCCGGATTGACGCCTGCGAAGTAGGGATGGCGCGCGGAGTCGGCAACGAAGAACTTGAGGTCCTGGTTGTAGGCCGCGAACAGCACCAGCGCACCGAGTCCGGCCGAGCCGATCGCGTAGCCCTTCGTCACCGCCTTGGTGGTGTTGCCGACCGCGTCGAGCGCGTCGGTCGACTTGCGCACCTCCTTCGGCAGGCCCGCCATCTCGGCAATGCCACCGGCATTGTCGGTGACCGGACCGAATGCGTCGAGCGCGACGATCATGCCGGCCAGCGCCAGCATGGTGGCAGTCGCGATCGCGATGCCGAACAGCCCAGCGAGGCTGTAGGTGACCAGGATGCCGGCGATGATGACGATCGCGGGCAGCGCGGTCGCTTCCATCGAGACGGCGAGGCCCTGGATCACGTTGGTGCCGTGACCGGTCACCGAAGCCTGGGCAATCGACTTCACCGGTCGATAGTCGGTGCCGGTGTAGTATTCGGTGATCCAGATGATCAGCGCCGTGACGACGAGGCCGACCACGCCGCATTCGAACAGAGCTGTGCCGGTGTAGTCGACGCCGTCGAGCTTGCCGAAGCCGATCAAGTAGTAGATCACCAGCGCGATGCCTATCAGGGACAGGATGCCGGTCGCGATCAGGCCCTTGTAGAGCGCGCCCATGATCGACTGGCTCGGCCCGAGCTTCACGAAGAAGGTGCCGATGATCGAGGTGATGATGCAGATGCCGCCGATCGCGAGCGGCAGCGTCATCATGTTGGCGAGGATCGGCGTCTTGGCGAAGAAGATCGCCGCCAGGACCATGGTGGCGACGGCGGTCACCGCATAGGTCTCGAACAGGTCAGCGGCCATGCCGGCACAGTCGCCGACATTGTCGCCGACATTGTCGGCGATCGTGGCGGGGTTGCGCGGGTCATCCTCGGGGATGCCGGCCTCGACCTTGCCGACGAGGTCGCCGCCGACGTCCGCCCCCTTGGTGAAGATACCGCCGCCAAGACGGGCGAAGATCGAGATCAGCGAGGCGCCGAAGCCGAGCGCCACCAGGGCGTCGACGACGAGACGGCTGTCGGGCGCGAGCTTAAGCGAGTGGACCAGGAAGGCGAAATAGAGTGTGACGCCCAGCAGGGCGAGACCGGCGACCAGAAGGCCAGTGATGGCGCCTGCTTTGAAGGCGAGCTCCAGGCCGCCCGCGAGCGAGGTCGTCGCGGCCTGAGCAGTGCGCACATTGGCGCGGACCGAGACGTTCATGCCGATGAAGCCGGCCGCCCCCGACAGGATGGCGCCGATGGCAAAACCGATCGCGACATAAACCCCAAGGAAATAGGCAAGCAGCACGAAGATGACGATGCCGACGAGACCGATCGTGGTGTACTGGCGCCGCAGATACGCCTGTGCACCTTCGCGCACCGCTCCTGCGATCTCCTGCATGCGCGGCGACCCCGCATCCGCGCTCAACACCGAAGACGTCGCCCAAATCGCGTAGACGACGGAAAGCACTCCGCAGAGTACTATCAACCATAATGCTGTCATGTGATTTTTTGCCTCAGATCCTTGATGTACCCCCGGCGCCTTTTGTTGTCCGTCGTGCGGTGCGGCGCCTTGATTTTGAACAAAGCCGCCCCTTGCCCGAAGGGGCGGCCCCAGTCGGTTGCGAGCTTGCCAAAATCAAATTGAGGGTGCAACGCCGGATAAGGCCGAAACAGCCGATCTCGGCAGGTATTTAGGCCGGGCCCTGAGCGTCTGGCGCTGGCTTGGAGCGATTCCTAGAAATGGCTGTACGAAAGGCGCTTCAAAGTCAATTCCTGCCCCTGCCCATCAAGGAAGCGCGGCGGCTCTTGGCCCGCAACAATCGTGCCGATCGCCGTGACGGCAAGGCCAGCCGCCCGCCCCGAGGCGATCAGCGCATCGCTTTGCGCCGGCGGGACGGTGCACAGCACCTCGTAATCGTCGCCACCGGCCAGTAGCGTCTCGACGCCAACAGCCTTGCGCGCGACCAGGCCTGCTGCCGCAGCCGATAGCGGTATGTTCGCGACGTCGACCGTGGCCGAGACACCGGATGCTGCGCAAAGCTTGGCGAGATCGCCCGCGAGCCCGTCGGAGACATCCATCGCGGCGCTTGCGTGATCGCGCACGGCCTGCGCCAGCGCATTGCGCGGCCGCGGCACGCGATAGCGCGAGACCAGAAAATCCCGCGCGGCGGGATCGGATGTCAGCGCGCCGGCCGCAGCGCCGCCGGTGAGCACGTGGAGGCCGAGCGCGGCATCGCCGATCGTCCCCGTCACCAGAATGCGGTCGCCCGGCCGGGCGCCGATGCGACCGACCATTCGTCCTTGCGGGACGCGGCCGAAGGCAGTGATCGAGATCATCTGCGGTCCCGGCGTCGACACCGTATCGCCGCCGAGCAGCGGGCACGCGAAGCTCTTGGCGTCCTCGCCGAGCGCATCCGCAAACGGCCGCAGCCAGGCATCCTCCCTGTTGCGCAATGCCAGCGTCAGCACGAATCCGGCTGGGACCGCGCCCTTGGCCGCGAGATCGGACAGGTTCACCCGCAGCGCCTTGCGCGCGATGGTGTCAGGCGGATCAGCGGCAAGATAATGCACGCCCTCCACTACCGCATCGGTGGTGACGACGATGTCCTCGCCAGCCGATCTCAGGATCGCGGCATCGTCGACTAGGCCGAACGCGCCGGGATCGATCGCCAGCGGCTTGAAATAGCGCGCGATGAGGGAGTCTTCGCCAGAGAGATTTTGCGTGTCTGCCATCGGCGCCAGCCTCACTCCTCTCTGTCATCGCCCCGGCAAAGGCGCGAAGCGCGTCTCCAAAAAAGCGACTGGGCGATCCGGTATTCCAGAGAGCTCGGGCGACATCGATAGGCCCCGCCGTATTGGATCACCCGCCTTCGCGGGTGATGATGGCGATGTATGGGGCAATCATACCGCATCACTTCATCACCCCAGGGTATCGCTACCCACGCCCGAACTCGTCACCGCGAAACTGGCGGCCGATCTGGTCGAGGACTGCGTTGACCATGCCGGTCTCCTCGCGGTCGACGAAAGCGTTGGCGACGTCGACATATTCAGAGACCACGACGCGGCCCGGGACGTCCTTGCGGTGCTGGAGCTCATAGGCCCCGGCCCGCAGCACTGCACGCAGGATCGCCTCGATCCGCTTCAGGGGCCACCCCTTCGACAGCGCCTCGTCGATCAGCGGATCGAGCTTCTTCTGGTCGCGCACGACGCCGGAAACGACGTCGCGGAAGAAGGCGGCCTCCGCCGGAAGGTACGTATCGCCCTCGACCTCGTTGCCGAGCCAGTGGCTCTCGAACTCCGCAAAAATGTCGTTGATGCCCGCACCGGCGATGTCCATCTGGTAGAGCGCCTGGACGGCGGCGAGCCGCGCCGCGCCGCGGCGGTTCGCCTTCTTCTCCGGAGCACCCGCCGGCTTTTTGTTGTTGTCGGCCATGGCTCAGGCCTGCGCCAGACGGCGTTTGATGCGCAGCATCACAAGCGCGGCACGTGCGGCATCGCCGCCTTTGTTGAGCTCGCTGGCGCGTGCCCGCGCCCAGGCCTGCGCTTCGGTGTTGACGGTGAGAATGCCGTTGCCGAGCGGCAGCTTTCGCGCCACGGCAAGATCCATCAGCGCGCGCGAGGATTCCTGCGAGACGATCTCGAAATGAATGGTGTCGCCGCGGATGACGCAGCCGAGCGCGATCACTGCGTCATAGGGCTTGCCGTTCGCCGCAGCCGCGTCGACCGCGATGGCGACCGCCGCCGGAATTTCCAGCGCGCCGGGAACCGTGATGACCTCATGCGTCAGGCCGGCCGCCTTCAGCTCGGCGATTGCGCCGTCGAGAAGCGCGTCCTGGAGATCGTCATAGAACCGCGCTTCGACAATCAGCGCGCGGGCGCCGGAAATGTCGGTCTGGTCTTTCAGGGGTGCGCGCCGCGCGTCTGCCATCGTTCAATCCGTTTCGAAAGGGTCGGCGCTATGTAGTCGCCGGAAGCAGGTAAGCCAAGTTCTAAAGACATGGTCATTCCGGGCGGCTCGAAGAGCCGAACCCGGAATCTCGAGATTCCGGGTTCGATGCTTACGCATCGCCCCGGAATGACGGCTACGCCGTCATTTCCGTCAGCCGCGCCGCGTAGCGAGCCATCAGATCGACCTCGATATTGACCTCGTCCCCCGCTTTCCAGCCGCCGATCGTCGTCACCGTCAGCGTGTGCGGGATGATAAGCACCGAAAAGGTCACGTCCTTCACTGTATTGACGGTCAGCGAGACGCCGTCGAGCGTGATCGAGCCCTTGGTGGCGATGAAGCGCGCCAGCTCGCGCGTCGTCGAGAGCTCGAACCGCGCCATCTCGGGCAGGTCCTCGCGGCTGAGAAGCGTCGCGACACCGTCGGCATGGCCGGCGACAATATGACCGCCGAGCTCGTCGCCGATCTTCAGCGCCCGCTCGAGGTTCAGCCGTGTGCCGACCTTCCAGTGTTTTGCGGTCGTCAGCGCCAGCGTCTCGGCGGCGGCATCGACCTCGAACCACGTCTTGTCCGCTTGAACGCCGGAGGCGACCACGGTGAGGCAGACGCCGTTGCAGGCGATCGAGGCGCCATCGGCGATGGTGGCGCGATCATAATTGCAGGCGATGCGCAGACGGTGCAGCTGCCCCTGCGCCGTCGGCGTGAAACTGACGATCTCGCCAATATCGGTGACAATGCCAGTGAACATTACGAGCGCTCGTAAACGGTGAGAGTATCCTTGTCGAATGTCTCGCTAGCATGAACCTTGTAGGCCCGCGACTGCGTGATTTTCGACAGGGGCAATGCATCGAGCGCATCGACGCCGCCAGAGCCCACCTCTTCCGTGCCGCGGAACAGCCAGATTTCGTCGACGAGGTCGGCCGCGACGAAGGACGCGGCGACACGGCTGCCGCCTTCGACCATCAGCCGCGTGATGCCTTTCTCGGCCAGCGCACGCAGCACGGCCGTGAGATCGAGTCCTGATGCACCGACCGACGGCACACGCAACATTTGCGCACCGGCCGCGCCAAGCCGTGTGGCGGCTGCGGCTTCGGCGAGTTCAGAACTCACCACCCAGAGCGGTGTTTCTCGCGCAGTGCGGACAAGCTTGCTCGCGCCGGGAATGCGCAGGTTCTGATCGAGCACGACCCGCACCGGCGAGCGCGCCCCCATGCCCGGCAGGCGGCAGGTGAGCATCGGATCGTCCGCCAGCACCGTGCCGATGCCGACCAGGATGGCATCGCTCTGAGCGCGCAAGAGATGCACGCGATTGCGCACCGCCTCGCCGGTGATCGCGACCGGCTTGCCGCCGGCCGCGCCGATCTTGTCGTCAGGCGAGACCGCAAGCTTCAGGATCACGTGAGGACGCTTGTCCCGGATGCGACGGAAATGCCCGGCGTGATCGAACGCAGCCTCTGCCGCGCACAGACCGACGTCTACTGCGATGCCGGCTGCCCGCAAGCGCGCATGACCCTGGCCGGCGACTTCAGGATTGGGATCCTCGATCGGCGCTACGACCCGCTCGATCCCGGCGGCGATCACCGCATCGGCGCAAGGCGGCGACTTGCCGAAATGCGAGCACGGCTCCAGTGTGACATAGAGCGTGGCGCCGCGCGCCGCTTCGCCTGCCCGCCGCAAGGCTTCGGGCTCGCCATGCGGCCGCCCGCCAGGCTGTGTCCAGCCGCGACCGACGATCACGCCGTCCTTGACGATGACCGCGCCAACCGCCGGATTAGGCCAGGTGCGGCCCTGCCCGCGACGCCCAAGCGCCAGCGCAAGCTGCATGAAGCGGAGATCCGCATCCTTGGCCTCACGGGCCTTCTGCGCGAACTGATCTTCCAGGAGGCGGAAGATCATTTGCGGATCGCGGCGAGCCGCGCTTCCTCCTCACCGGAGAGCTCGCCGAGCACGTCGGCGAAATCCTTGGCCTCGCGGAAATTGCGGTAGACGGAAGCAAAGCGTACATAGGCGACGTCGTCGAGCGTGCGCAGATGCTCCATCACGGTCTCGCCGATCACCTCGGAGGAGATCTCCGCCTCACCGCCGGTCTCGAGCTCGCGCACGATGGTGGAGACCATCTTCTCCACCCGCTCCGGCTCGACCTGCCGCTTGCGCAGCGAGATCTGCACCGAGCGCATCAGCTTGTCGCGGTCGAACGGCACGCGGCGGCCGTTGCGCTTGATCACCGTGAGCTCGCGCAGCTGCACGCGCTCGAAGGTGGTGAAGCGGAAATTGCAGGCGACGCACACGCGCCGCCTGCGGATGACGGACGAATCCTCGGTCGGACGCGAGTCCTTTACCTGCGTATCGAGACTGTTGCAGTTCGGGCAGCGCATCCGTGTACCTTGACCTTACTGGTAGATCGGGAACCGGTCGGTGAGCGCCTTGACCCGTTCCTTGATCGCCGCTTCCACGAGCGGCGCCTTGCCGTCGTCGGATTGTGCGATCGCGTTGAGCACTTCGGCGATCATGCCGCCGACCTGCTGGAATTCGGCGACACCGAAACCGCGGGTGGTCGCGGCCGGAGTGCCGAGGCGGAGGCCGGAGGTGACGAACGGCTTTTCGGGATCGAACGGAATCCCGTTCTTGTTGCAGGTGATGGCGGCGCGGACCAGCGCCTTCTCCGAGACGTTGCCCTTCAGGCCCTTCGGCCTGAGGTCAACGAGCATCAGATGGTTGTCGGTGCCGCCCGAGACAATATCGAACCCATGGCTCTTCATCGCCTCGGCCAGCGCCTTGGCATTCTCGACGACGTTCTTGGCGTAGACCTTGAAGTCCGGACGCAGCGCTTCGCCGAAGGCGACCGCCTTCGCCGCGATCACATGCATCAGGGGACCTCCCTGCAGGCCCGGGAAAATCGCCCCGTTTAGCTTCTTTGTCAGCGTCTCGTCGTTCCAGAGCATCAGGCCGCCACGCGGACCGCGCAGCGATTTGTGCGTCGTGGTGGTGGTGACGTGGGCATAGGGCACCGGCGAGGCGTGCACGCCGCCGGCGACGAGGCCGGCGAAGTGAGCCATGTCGACCAGCAGATACGCGCCGACGCTATCGGCGATCTCGCGGAAACGCTTGAAGTCCCAGGCGCGAGAATAGGCCGAGCCGCCCGCGACGATCAGCTTCGGCTTGACCTCTTCGGCCTGCTTGGCGACCGCGTCCATGTCGATGATCTGGTCCTCGCGGCGCACGGTGTAGTGCGCGGCCTTGAACCACTTGCCGCTCATGTTGACGGGCGAGCCGTGGGTGAGATGGCCGCCGGCCGCAAGATCAAGACCCATGAAGGTGTCGCCCGGCTGGAGCAGCGCCAGGAACACCGCCTGATTCATCTGGCTGCCGGAGTTCGGTTGCACGTTGGCAAAGTTGGCGCCGAACAGCTTCTTGGCGCGATCGATCGCAAGGTTCTCGGCGACGTCGACCCACTCACAACCGCCGTAGTAGCGCGCGCCCGGATAGCCTTCCGCATATTTGTTGGTCATCACCGAACCCTGCGCTTCCAGCACGGCCCGGCTGACGATGTTCTCGGAGGCGATCAGCTCGACCTCATGGCGCTGCCGGCCGAGCTCGCCCTTGATGGCGGCGGCGATGTCCGGGTCGGCCTGCTCGAGCGAGGCGGTGAAAAACGAATCGGGCGCGGAAGCGGTTTTGGCTGAGGTCATCTTGCGAATATCTCCACCGCCGCAGCCTTTTGGCGGGCTACGGGCGGGTCTGGTGTGGCGGTCGGAAGCATGCGCGATCTACCACATTGCCCGCTCCCGGCCAAGCATTTGCGGGTCCGGCCTGAGATTTGTGCAAGATATGGTGGGGATTGGAGGTTCTCGGCATTGGAGCGGTTTCATAGAACCGCGCCTTCCGCGAATGTCCGGACAGAACCACTTTGGACCGCACCTCGCCCAACGGCCGGCGGCCCAAGCCGGCGCGGTTTTAAAGCCCGGTATACCCCGCTTTCACGGGGTCCACGCTGCCGTCGAGCTGCCGCAGATAAGTCAGGCCGCAGACCGTCAAGCGGTGGGGGTCCTTCTCGCCGGCCTCCATCAAGGTAGTGAGATAGTTCGTGACCTTGGCCCGTGCCTCCTCGCTTGCCGCCGCGGTGCGGTTGGCGAGCAGGTCATAGGTCTGCATGATGCGGTCGATGGCGGCTTCCATGGCACCCTCTGGTTCTCTCGAATTTTGGGAGTTTTGATCAGGCAACCGCTCGAGCCTCGGACTGCATCTCAAACCCGGTGATCGCCTTGTTGGCGAGCCTGATCTTGTTGAATTCGCCCTGCTGGAGCAGCTTGACGATGATCCCGAGCAGGCGCTCGTCGGTGACGAGGGAATCTGGGATCGCGCCGGAGCGGCGAAGGTAGTTGGCGGCAATCGCGTAGGCTTCGCTCACAAGTTCCACGTTCAGCGCCTGAAGCCCACGCTCGACCAGCATCGACGTTTCTCCGATCCGAAGGAGATAAGCGCCGAGGCCGGAACTGGTTCCTCACAGCGAGACATTTTTTTCGCACTGCAAAAAGTAAAACGCACCGGTCCCGGACGAAATCCGGGCCGGTGCTCTTGGGGAAGTCGAGGCACGTTCGGAGGCTTGCCGGTCTTATTGGGGCCGGCTTGGCCTTGATCCCTTGGAACTCAGAGCCGGTACAGGATCTGGTCGGTCCAGAACCGCTCGAGGCGGTGCAGCGACTTGTTTAGGGTCGAGAATTCCTCGCCCGAGATGCCGCCGACCTGCTCCACCGTCTTGACGTGCTTCTGGTAGAGCGCATCAACGATGCGGCGGACTTCCTGGCCCTGTGGCGTCAGGCGGATGCGCACCGAGCGGCGATCAACGCGCGAGCGCTGATGATCGAGGAAACCGAGCTCGACGAGCTTCTTCAGATTGTAGGAGACGTTGGAGCCGAGATAGTAACCGCGCGTGCGCAGCTCGCCCGCGGTCAGCTCCTTGTCACCGATGTTGTAGAGCAAAAGCGCCTGGACCGAGTTGATGTCCGCACGGCCGCGGCGATCGAACTCGTCCTTGATCACGTCGAGGAGCCGGCGATGCAGCCGCTCCACCAGAGTCAAAGCTTCCAGATAGAGCGACTGCACCGAACCCTGCTGGCCGGAGACGCGCTCTGCGGTATCTGCCGCAGTTGCGACGGCTTTCATCATGACACTTCCCCTGTTGTCGTTTTTATCGACACTTATTCGACGAAACTTGTGTCCCGCCTGATAGGTGCAACTTAAGGGGCTCGTTTGAAGAACGGCTTAAATAAGAGAATAAAGAGATCATGAATTTAAGACAGTGAATTGCGGATTAAGCCTGTGCTACAAGCACTTTCCGCAACACTCTGTTGACCCTCGCAAGGTCGTGTTCACCCTCCGTCCGCCCCCCTTGTCGCATTCCAGCACAGCCCCGCCCCGTTTCGAAACGCGGGCGTAACAGCTGTGGCGGAACAACGCTGGTCAACGAAAACTTACCGCAAATTTTAGGCAACCAACGGTCAACCAAACGCGCAGTGTCCCGGACAAGCGCAGCGAAGCGGAGCGCAGAGCCGGGACCCAAGAAGCCACAAACGAGATTGCGGTGAGATGGGCCCCGGCTCTGCAACGCATCACGCCGCACCGGACGATGCTTCGCATCGCCAGGGGCGCGCCGCATTGCGTCCGGGGCACGCGAGCATCTTTGATCGCGCCGAGAAACGCTGCTACGGCGGTCGTTCCCGCGCAGCCATCCAGGCCAGCGCGAGATAGGCGGCGAGCATGAACGCTTCGACACCGACCACGACCAGGCTGCCGCCGTAGATGCCGGGAAACATCAGCTCGATCACCGCCATCGACACTACGGTCGTCAGCCACACCACGGCGCCCCAGGGCGTCGCCAGCCAGAGACCAACTGCTGCGACGAGCTCGATCACGGCGAAGTAGACGGTTGCGGCCTGCCAAGCCATCGCCTGGTTCTCGAAAGCCTCGTCCTCGCCGCCGACGAAACCCGTCACTTGCGCCCAGTGATAGAGACCCTTCAGGATCGAGAGCAGCGCCATCACACGCAGGAACAGCACGAGCCGGCGCGTCCAGACATTGTCATCGGACGCAGAGCGCTCCGACGAGATCGCCGCCACCGACAACGCGCTATCCCTGGCGCTGTCTCTGGCATTGTCCCGGGCGCTGTCGCGGGCCGCATCGCGTGTGGAGATCTCGGACATGGCCCCCTTCTGGCTGCTTCGCCCCGCAAAATCAATCGGCTGCCATCCCTTGCGGCAGGTCAAGCCGCGGTGACGGGAACCATGCGAGCTGGTATAAGAATAATTCCAGCCGGAGGAAGAGTGATGGCGATCAAATACGGACGTCCGATCGAATTGCGCGAGGTTTCGCGCCGGGATGGCGCCAGCGCCTCCCCTGCCCTCGATCTGACCGTCCGTCCGCGCCGCAACCGCAAGGCCGAGTGGGCCCGGCGCCTGGTGCGCGAGAATGTCGTCACCACGGATGATCTGATCTGGCCGCTGTTCCTGATCGACGGCAACGACAAGCGCGAGCCCGTTGCCTCGATGCCCGGCGTCGACCGCCTCAGCGTCGACCAGGCGGTGCGCGAGGCCGAGCGCGCCATGAAGCTCACCATCCCCTGTATCGCGCTGTTTCCCTATACCGACCCGTCCTTACGCGACGAGGAAGGATCGGAAGCGACCAACCCGAACAATCTGGTCTGCCAAGCTGTGCGCGCGATCAAGAAGGAGTTTCCGGAGCTCGGCATTCTCTGCGACGTCGCGCTCGATCCCTTCACCAGTCATGGCCATGACGGCCTGATCTCCGACGGCAAGATCTTGAATGACGAGACGGTCGCGGTGCTGGTGCGCCAGGCCCTGGTGCAGGCCGAAGCCGGGTGCGACATCATCGCGCCTTCGGACATGATGGACGGCCGCGTCGCCGCGATCCGCGAGGGGCTCGACCGCTCAGGCCTGCTCGACGTGCAGATCATGGCCTATGCGGCCAAATACGCTTCCGCCTTCTATGGCCCGTTCCGCGACGCCATCGGCTCGGCCAAGACGCTCATCGGCGACAAGCGCACCTACCAGATGGACAGCGCCAATACCGACGAAGCACTGCGCGAGGTCGAGCTCGACATCACCGAGGGCGCCGACATGGTGATGGTGAAGCCCGGCATGCCTTATCTGGACGTGGTCCGCCGTGTGAAGGATACTTTTGCGATGCCGACCTTCGCCTACCAGGTCTCCGGCGAATACGCGATGATCGCGGCCGCGGCCAATAACGGCTGGCTCGACGGCGAGCGCGCGATGATGGAAAGCCTGCTCGCCTTCAAGCGCGCCGGCGCCGACGGTGTGCTGAGCTACTTTGCGCCGAAAGTCGCGGAGAAGCTGCGGGCGCAGGGGTCATAAACGCCCACCGCCTCTTCGATGTCGTCGCGGCGAAGGCCGGCCACCTGTCCTGGTCTTCGCGAGGACGACGATGAAGGCGTCGCGCCGGCGCATCCCCGCCGCGCCGCTCCGCCGCCGAATTGCCGGAATATTTTCGCTTGTTGATCCCAGCGCGCCCTTGGCATGCGAACGCCCTGTTCCCATGTCCTGCCACGGGGGTTCGCTGGGAGAACGGACATGTCGGACTCGGGCAATTCAGGCGCCTGGCGCAACGGCGGCCTGCAGCCGCACGCCTACGATCCCTATCTGCATCCGGAGCTGTTCCGCGGTGTTGCGACGCGGCGGGTGTTCGCCTTCCTGGTCGACATGGTCGTGATCTCGGTGCCGGTGATCCTCGGCTATATCTTCATCGCCTTGTTCGGTGTGGTCACGCTCGGCATCGGTTGGGCGCTGTTCTGGATCGCCTGGCCGGCCTCGGTGGTCTGGGCCATCATCTATTACGGCGCGAGCATCGGCGGCCCTTCCTCCGCGACGGTGGGCATGCGCCTGATGGATCTGGAACTGCGCACCTGGTACGGCGCGCCCGGCTACTTCGTGCTCGGCGCCACCCATGCGGTGCTGTTCTGGGTGATGGTCTCGTTCCTGTCGCCCTTCGTGGTGCTGGTCGGCCTGTTCAACGGCCGCCGTCGCCTGCTGCATGATTTCGTCTTGGGAACGGTCGTGATCAACAATTCGGTCCGCGTACCCGCGCCCCAGGCCGCAAGGACGTTCTGATCAAGGACCTATCAACCCGGATCTTCTAAGCTGACTGATCTGATCTGCCGAGCAGGCCAATTGACCCGGAGCTTCCGTAGCGCGATGCTGACACACAGTTTGGAGGCCCACGACGTCCCTTGACCCAGCACTCGCGCGATACCCCGCAATTTTACCTCACGGCGCCCTCCCCGTGCCCCTATCTGCCGGGCCGGCATGAGCGCAAGGTGTTTACGCACCTCGTGGGTGAGCGCGCCGGTGACCTCAACGATCTCCTGACCCATGGCGGGTTCCGCCGCAGCCAGTCGATTGCGTACCGTCCCGCCTGCGACCAGTGCCGCGCCTGCGTCTCCGTCCGGGTTGTCGCCAATGAGTTCCGGCCGTCCCGCAACTTCAGGAAAGTGCTGGCGCGCAACGCCGACATCATCGGCGAGCAGCGCAGCGCCGTTCCCACCTCCGAGCAATATTCGATATTCCGCGCCTATCTCGACGCCCGCCATCGCCATGGCGGCATGGCCGACATGACCGTGCTCGACTACGCCATGATGGTCGAGGACAGCCATGTCGAGACCCGCATCATCGAGTACCGCAAACGCGGCCCCGACAGCGGCCTCACCGGCCGCGGCGAGGAACTGATCGCGGTGGCGCTGACCGACGTGCTCAGCGACGGACTGTCGATGGTCTATTCGTTCTTCGAGCCGAGCCAGGTCAGCCGCTCGATGGGCACCTTCATGATCCTCGACCACATCGCCCGCGCGCGCCGGCAAGGGCTGCCCTACGTCTATCTCGGCTACTGGATCGAGGGCTCGAAGAAGATGGACTACAAGGCCCGCTTCCTGCCGCAGCAGCGCCTCGCGCCCTCAGGCTGGCTTCGCGTCGACGCGCAGGGGGATGTGGCATCCGAGCCGCAAGACTGAAGAAGCGAATGGTGAGTGGCGATAGCGAGTAGGTGAAACGCTCCCCATTCACTACTCGCCACTCACCCGAACAGCGTGTCCGCCAGCAGCTTCAGGTTCAAAACAACGATCACGCCTGCGACGATCCACGCGATCGCGGCGACTGACATCGGAATCGCGAACTTCCCCATCTTGCGGCGGTCGGAGACGAAGCGGACCAGCGGGATGACGGCGAAGGGCAGTTGCATCGACAGCACGACCTGGCTGAACACCAGCAAATCGGCGGTGCCGCGCTCGCCATAGATCGCGGTGACGACGATCACGGGAATGATGGCTATGCCGCGCGTGAGCAGGCGGCGCGCCCAGCTCGGCAGACGCAGATCGAGAAAGCCTTCCATCACGATCTGGCCGGCGAGCGTCGCCGTAACCGTTGAATTGAGGCCGGAGGCGAGCAGCGCCACCGCGAACAGCGTCGAGGCGATGCCGAGACCGAGCAGCGGCGACAGCAGTTCAAAAGCCTGGCCGATCTCGGCGACGTCGGAATGGCCGGTTCTGTGGAAGGTCGCAGCAGCGACGATAAGGATGGCGGCATTGATGAACAGCGCCAGCATCAGGGCGATGGTCGAGTCCGTCGTCGCCCATTTGATCGCCTCGCGCCGGCCAGCGTCATTGCGCTCATAGGCGCGCGTCTGAACGATCGAGGAGTGCAGGTAGAGATTATGCGGCATCACGGTCGCGCCGATGATGCCGATCGCGATGTACAGCATCTCGGAATTGGTGAAGATCTCGGTCTTTGGCACGAAGCCACGCAGCACCTCCGCAACCGGCGGCGCCGCAGCCACGATCTGGACGGCGAAGCAGACCGCGATGACGCCAAGCAGCGCGATCACGAAGGCTTCGAGGAAACGGAAGCCGCGATTCATCAGGAGCAGCAGCAGGAAAGCGTCAAGCGCGGCGAGCAGCGCGCCGCCGATCAGGGGAATGCCGAACAGCAGCTTCAGCGCGATCGCGGTGCCGATGACTTCGGCGAGATCGCACGCGATGATCGCCGCCTCGCAGGCAAGCCAGAGCAGGAAGTTCACCACCGGCGAATAGGTCGCGCGGCAGGCCTGCGCGAGGTCGCGGTCGGTGACGATGCCGAGCCGCGCTGCCAGCGACTGCAGCAGGATCGCCATCAAATTCGAGAGCAGGATGACCGAGAGCAGCGTGTAGCCGAACTTCGATCCGCCGGCGAGGTCGGTCGCCCAGTTGCCGGGATCCATGTAGCCGACCGAGACGAGATAGCCCGGACCGACGAAGGCCAGCAGCCGCCGCCACCAGCGGCCGGCGGCCGGAATGGCAATTGTGGAATTGACCTCGGCGAGGCTCTTGGTGGTGGGCGCATCGGTGCGCCAGCCGGCGGCGTCTTGGCTCAGGGCTCGGGTCAGATGGGGTGATTGGGCATCCATGGCGGCAGAATACCTGACTTGTTTCTTATTGCAACTCATTTGCAACTGCATCTAGCCGTACCGGTTCTCAGCGCAGACCCGTGGCCCTTGTCGGGAAGCGGGTGGGTTCGGCGGTCCTCGCGGGCGAACATGGGCGCAAATTCGCCTTTTGCAGGATAGAGCCATGTCAACGCCCCCGCGCCTCCCTGACACCTTCAACCGCCTCGCCTGGTCGAACCTCGCGGCGCAATCGGCCGAGCAGATCGCACTGGCCGCAGCGCCCATCGTTGCCGTGCTGACGCTGGGGGTCGCCGAAGGCCGGACCGGCCTGCTGCAGACCGCCCTCACTTTGCCCTTTGTCCTGTTCGCCATTCCCGCTGGCGTGCTCGCCGACCGCATCTCCCGCCGCTGGCTGATGGCGGGAGCCGAGGCGGTGCGGACCGCTGCACTCGCGGCCATCGTCCTCCTGCTGGCGCTGGGCGCGCTCAATTTGCCGCTGCTGGCGCTGCTCGGCTTTGCCGCTGTGTGCGGCACCGTCGTCTACAGCGTGGCGGCACCGGCACTGGTGCCCTCGCTGGTCAGTTCGGACCTTTTGCCGGCGGCGAATGCGCGGATCGAGCTCGCGCGCACCATCGCGTTTGCGAGCGGACCTGCGCTCGGCGGCGTGCTGGTGGGCTGGTGGGGCGCAAGCCCGGCCTTCGGCTTTGCGGCTGCGCTGTCGGCGATCGCCGTGGTGCTGCTCGCCGGCATCTACGAGCCCGCGCGGGCAACATCTCCGCGGCGCCATCCGTTCCAGGATATCCGCGAAGGCGCGGCCTTCGTGTTTCACCATCCGCTGCTGCGGCCGGTGTTCATCACCCAATTCATCTTCAACACCGGCTGGTTCTTGCAGATCGCGGTGTTCGTGCCCTATGCCGTGCGTCATCTCGGCCTCACCGCCGCCGGCGTCGGCACCGTGCTGACGATGTACGGCGTCGGCATGGTGATCGGCGCGCTGGTCGCCACCCGCGTGATGCAGCGCGTCGCGTTCGGCGCGGTCGTCGGCCTCGGCCCCGTCACCGGCTTCGTCGCAGCATTGGTGATGGCGCTGACGGTGCTGGTCCCCTCGCCCTGGCTTGCGGCTTTGAGCTTCTTCTTGCTCGGCGTCGGACCGATCCTGTGGGTGATCTCGACCACGACGCTGCGCCAATCGGTGACGCCGCCGCGCCTTCTGGGGCGCGTCTCCGCCATCAACATCATGAGCTACGGCGCCCGCCCGCTCGGCTCGGCGCTGGGCGCAATCGTCGGCGGGTTCTGGAGCGCGGAGGCCTGCCTCTATCTCGCAGCGGCAGTGTTCGGCGTACAGGCCCTGGTGATCCTGCTGTCACCGGCGGTGGCGCTCGACCGGCAGCCGGACATGGTGGGGGACGAAGTGGTGGCGGGGTGCTGAAGCCCGGTCATTCCGGGGCGATGCTGGTGAAATCACCTACCCCGCCAGATAGCGCTCGTAGCTCCCCGTCACCGGCTCGCTGACATCGACGTCGGGATCGAGCGTGTAGAGGTCCTGCGCGCGGCCGATGCCGCGCAGTGCGTAGCGGCCGGTGGAGACGAGATAGCGCCGGCCGGCGGCGTCGAGACCCTTGTAGAATTCCGAGGACGCGAGCAGTTCGCGATCGACCGAGCGGCTCATCGAGGCGATGCGACTGACTTCGTTGACGGTCGGTCCAACCACGGTGAAGTCGAGCCGGTCCTCGCTGCCGATATTGCCGTAGAAGACCTCCCCGACATGCAGACCGATATAGGCCGACGTGGTGGGACGACCGTCGGCCGCGCGGCGTGCGTTCAGCGCCGCGACGTTCTTGCGAAACAGATGCTCCGCCCGTAGCGCGGCGCGGCGCGCCGCCGCCATGTCCTCGCCGGTGAACATCGCAAGCACGCCGTCGCCGATCAGCTTCAGCACGTCGCCGCCCGCATCGTGGATCGGGTCGATCACCGCTTGCGCATAGTCGTTGAGGAACGGAATGATCTCGTCGGGACCGATGCTCTCGCTGATCCCGGTCGAGCCACGCAAGTCCGAATACCAGAGCACGGCGTTGATGCGCTCGGTGACGCCGCGCGAGATACGTCCGCGCAGCACCTGCTCGGAGGCGTCCCGCCCGAGATAGACGCGGCCGAGCGTGCGGGCGATGTCGACCTGCTGTGCCGATTTGATCGCGAGCCCCAGCACCGGCACCAGATCGCGCAGGGCTTCGAGCTCGGGTTCGGAGAACCCGCTGTCACGACGCGTCGTCCAGCAGGAATAGAGGCAATCCATCAGGCCGAGCGCGCCGTTCTCGCCGAAGCGGTGTACGAAGGCGAGATAATGCTTGTGCCCCTTCTCGGCGAGCTCGCCGATCTGCGAGAAATCCAGCGACGGCGCGTCGGCGAGATCGATCACCATCTCGTCGTGGCCATGCTCGAGCATGTGGAAGAACACCGAGCGGCGCCAGCTCTTGGCCGCATCGCCTTCGGCGGTCGAGCCGTATTCGAACGCGTCGCTCTCGTTGCTCGGCCGGTCGCTCCAGCGAAAGCCGCGACCCTCATAGATCGGATGCAGCGTGTCGATGACGACGAGCCCGCGCGATAGTTCCAGCCCCTCGGCGCGGCATCGCTCGCAGAAACCACGCAGCAGTTCCGGTTCGGGCAGGCTGGTAAGGCCCTGGCCGGCGATCCAGTTCATCAATTCGAGGCGCGAGGTCAATTGCATGCGCCATTATGGCGTGCATTCGTGACGAGCGAAAGGCGCGAGCCACGCGCGGGCCGTGCGCAAGGCTCCCATCCCTTGCAGATCGAATATGTCGCAGGGGCGGTTGACGTGTTCGCCGCGCGCGCGGCAGATGCCCATAATGACGAGCTTGTCGGCCAGAATCGGAGCCACGCGCAGATGAGCCGGCGCCAGCTTCCGATTATCCTGGCGCTTGGCGCCACGCAGACCCTGGCCTGGGCTTCCAGCTATTATCTGCCGGCGCTGCTCGCCGATCCCATGGCGCACGACCTCGGCATTTCCTCCAACTGGATCTTTGCCGCGTTCTCGGCTTCGCTCGTGATCTCGGCGATGCTCGGCCCGCGCATCGGGCGGCAGATCGATCTCGTCGGCGGGCGGCAGGTGCTTTCGGCCTCGAACCTGACCATCGCCGCCGGCCTCGTCCTCCTCGGCCTCTCGCACTCGGTGGCAGTGATGGCGATCGCCTGGCTCATTCTCGGCATCGGCATGGCGATGGGCCTTTACGACGCCGCCTTCGCCGCTCTGGGGCGCATCTACGGCACCGAGGCGCGCAGGCCCATCACCGGCATCACGCTGATGGCGGGCTTCGCCTCGACGGTCGGCTGGCCGCTCACCGCGTGGGGTCTGTCCCATATCGGCTGGCGCGAGACCTGCTTTGCCTGGGCGGCTGCCAATATCCTGATCGGCCTGCCCCTCAACTTCTTCATGCTGCCGGTGATCAGGGGCGCGAGGCAGACGGCAGCGACCGCCGAGAAGCCGCATTTGCCGCTCGACCGCACCATGATCCTGCTTGCCTTCATCTTCGCCGCGGTCTGGACCGTCACCGGCGCGATGGCCGCGCATTTCCCCCGCATCCTGGAGACGACGGGCGCAACACCCGTCGAAGCCATCGCGGCGGGCGCGCTGATCGGCCCGGCCCAGGTCGGCGCGCGCATGCTCGAGGCGGGCTTCCTCAGCCGCTTCCATCCGCTGTGGTCGACGCGGCTCGCCTGCCTCACCCATCCGATCGGCGCGGTGGTCGTCGCGATCTTCGGCGGCGCTGCGGCGAGCGCGTTTGCGCTGTTCCACGGCTCCGGCAACGGTATCCTGACGATCGCGCGCGGCACGCTGCCGCTCGCGATTTTCGGACCGAAGGACTTTGGCTACCGTCTCGGCATCATCGGCGCACCGGCGCGGATGGCCCAGGCCGTGGCGCCGCTCGCGTTCGGTCTGCTGATCGACGTCATGGGCGCCAAGGTGCTGATCGTCTCCTCCGCGCTCAGCCTGTCGGCGTTGGCGGCGTTGTTCCTGATCCGCGCCGGGCCGCGCCCGGATTGACCGCCCGGCCCCTTTCGCGCACAAGCGGGCCATGAGCGAAGACCCCGGCCCGCCGCGCACGTTCAAAGGCCTCCTGCGCTGGGCGACCACGCCGCCGCAGGCCTGGGGCGTCTATCTCCTCGCCGTCCTGCTGGTCTGGCTGCTCTCGTTCTATGCCGGCACGCTGAAGCCGAAGAAGCCGCCGGAAGCGAGTCCGCCCACGGTGACCTTCCCGCGGAGCTAGGCGGGCTTCGTCTCGCTGGTCGCGATCCAGATTCCGGCGAACACCGCAACCAATCCGACAAGCAGATGAGGCGTAATCGGCTCGCGGATGAGGAGCGCAGCAAGCAGAGCGGCGGCGATCGGATTGATCGTCATCGTGTTGGCGACGCGAGTCGGCGTTGCCCGCTCCAGCGCCATGACCCAGAGGATGAAGGCGAGTGCGCCGCCGCCAATGCCGAGATAGACGCCGGCAATCCACTGCGCCGTGGTGAAGTGCTCGAGCGCCGCAAAGCTGCCTCTCACCAGACCCGCCAGCACCAGCACGACGGCACCCGCACCCATGCCGACGGTGAGAAAGCCGAGCGCGCTCGAGCGCTGCATCAACGGACGCGACAATACGTTGTAGAATGCCATGCAGAACACGGCTGCGGTCATGATCAATTCGCCGCGCCAGGCCCCTGGCGGACTGTGCGCCAGGCCGGTAGCCAGCGCTGCCGCCACGCCGAGCACGGCGATGCCGACACCCGTGATCTTGCGCGCCGTCAGCCGCTCGACGCCAAGGAGCGCCCCCACCACCATCGTGTGAAGCGGCAGCGCCGCGAGCGCAAGACTGGCGCGGGCAGCGGTCGTGTAGGACACCGCGATGTTGTAGAGGATGAAGAACAGACCGAAGAAGCTGATGCCGAGCAGCGCCACGGTCGGCCAATCGGACCGCTGCGGCCAACGCACGCCAAGCAGCAGCGCGCATGGCACGAGGCAGAGAAAGCCGATCCCCCAGCGCAGGATCGCGAGCATGATCGGATCGGCGCCGCCGACGAGATAGCGGGTAATGGCCGCCGCCGTGCCACCGAGGCTGCTCGACGCCAGCGCGATCACAACCCCGGCCCATTCGCCCACCGCTGTCTCCTGTCGCGGAGCTTTTGGCGGGCCTAGCACGAAGCTGCTGCCATCGTCGTGGCAGCAGCTTCGTCACACGCCCAGCGCGTCCGGTCCGATGCGATCGGAACGGAAGCTCTGGATGCTTGTTTTGACGCGTTTTCTTGGCGCGAACCGGTGCCCACTTCGCTCGAAAACGCTCTACTCGTAAAACTCCGGCGCCAGCTTCTGGCTGTCGCGCTGGGCCTTGTCGTGGTTGATCCAGAGCTGCGCTTTTTCCCTGGCGAGCGTGTCGGCGATCTTCTGCATCGAGGCCGCGCTCTGGTCCTTGTTGACGTTCATGCTCGGCACGCGGCGGTTGTCCCAATTGTCCTTGAAGTGGACGGCATCGCCCGACAGGATCACCGCGCCGGTTTTTGGCAGTTTCACCAGCAGCGACTGGTGTCCCGGCGTATGGCCGGGCGTGGATAGAATGGTCACGCTGCCGTCGCCGAACACGTCCTTGTCGCCTGCGAGCTGCTCGACCGGATGCGACGGCTTGAAGCGCGGCGCGTTATTGGGCCCGGGCCAGTCGTATTCGGCCTTCTGCACGTAGAGCATGGACTGCGGAAACAGCTCGACATTGCCGGTATGATCGGGATGCGTGTGCGAGACAGCCATCGCCTTGACGTCGTCGGGCTTGAGCCCGAGCTGTTCGAGCTGGGCGGCAAGCGTCTTCGGACGGCGCCAAGTGACGGCTTTGGGATCGGCGGGCGCGAGTCCATTCGGCATCGCGGCGACGGAATCCGCAATGCCGGTGTCCCACAGGAACCAGCCCTTGGCCTGCTTGATGAGATAGCAGCTGTCGACGAAGTCCATCGCCTTGCCCTCGTTGAGGCCAGGCGTCCAGCGCGAGAGGTCGCCGGCGGTGCCCTCGCCGCAATTGAGCACGTAGAGCTTTTCGACCCCGGTTTTCTCCGATTGCGCCAGCGCTGAAGCGCCGGGCAGAGCGAGTGCAGCGATGGCGAGCGCGAGCTTGATCCTCGGCATCATTGTTGTTCCTCCCGTACAGGGCGACGACCGAGGATCAACCCCGGCCCGTTCGCGAAATTCCCGTCAAGCCAATCAATGCGGACAGGTCTCGACTTCGACCGTGACGTGGCTGAGGCCCTTCAGCCCCGCGAGCCGCCGCTTGTAGACGGCCGGCTGCTTCGGCTGGTCCGACACCACCGAGAGCAGCACGGCACAATGGCCGGGCCCCACCTGCCACAGATGCAAATCGGTGACGCGGTCCTCGCCGACTTCCATCCGCGCTCGGATCACCCGCTCCAGCTTCTCGTCGGCGCGCACGTCGAGCAGCACCGCCCCCGATGACTTGATCAGGCCGAACGCCCAGCTCGCGATCACGGCGCTGCCGATCAGCCCGACGGCTGGATCGGCCCAGACCCAGCCCGAATACATCGCGACGGCGAGTGCTGCGATCGCCAGCACCGAGGTCGCTGCGTCCGCCATGACGTGCACATAGGCGGCGCGAAGATTGTTGTCGTGATGATGATGGTGATGGCCATGATCATCCTGGTCGTGGTCATGATCGTCGTGATGATCATGCGCGTGGCTGTGGCCGTGATGATGATCGTGGCTGCCGCGCAAGAGCCACGCGCTCGCGAGATTGACGCACAGGCCGAGCGCGGCGACCGCGATTGCCTCGGCATAGACGATCGGCACCGGCGTGATCAGCCGCAGCACGCTCTCATATGCGATCTCGATCGCGATCAGGCCGAGGATGATCGCGCTAGAGAAGGCGGCGAGATCGCCGAACTTGCCGGTGCCGAAGGTGAAATGCGCATTCCCCAGGTGCCGGCGCGCGAAACGATAGGCAAAGGCGGCGATGCCGAGCGCCGCCGCATGGGTGCCCATGTGCCAGCCGTCGGCCAGCAGCGCCATCGATCCGAACAGCGAGCCGGCGACGATCTCGCCGACCATCATGACCAGCGTCAGGACGACCACGAGCCAGGTACGCCGCTCGTTCTCGTCGTGCTTGTCGCCAAGAAAGGCGTGGTCATGGGTCCATTGTTCGATGGAGTGGGAATGCATCGAATTCTCCAGAAGATTCAGGTCTGTCGGCCTGCAGTATAGACCGCCGAGGCGCGATTTTCTAAGGTCCAATCGTGCCGCGGATTGACAGTCCTGCTTAGTTTCGCTGTAATCGGCGCCATGGGGATTTGAGCGATCTCCCCACGAGGCGACACGCCCAAGCATCGCGTCCCGTTCGTTTCTTGCGAGGACGCATCATTTCTACTTTCACGACCATCTCATCTGACAAATTGGCACGGCTGATCGGCACCGCGAACAGCCCTGCCCTCATCGATGTACGCACCGAGGAGGATTTTGCCGCCGACCGGCGGCTGATCCCAGGCTCTATCAAGCTCAGTCACGACAAGGTGACGGACTGGGGCGGCAACTTCGCGGGCCGAAGGGCCATCGTCTCCTGCCTGCGCGGTGAAAAGCTCGCGCAGGGCACGGCGGCGTGGCTGCGCCAGCTCGGCGTCGAGGCTGAGACCCTGGAGGGCGGCTTCGAGGGCTGGAAAGCGGCAAACCTGCCGCTGCTCGACACGCGCAAGCTGCCGCCGCGCGATGCCAGAGGGCGCACTGTCTGGGTCACGCGGGCCCGGCCGAAGGTCGATCGCATCGCTTGCCCCTGGCTGATCCGCCGCTTTGTCGATCCCAATGCGGTGTTCCTGTATGTAGCACCGTCCGAGGTGATCGGCGTCGGCGAGCGGTTCAATGCAGCTCCCTTCGACATTGAGAACGTGTTCTGGAGCCACCGCGGCGAGCTCTGCACCTTCGACGTCATGATCGAGGAATTCGGGATCGCCTCGCCGCCTCTGCTCCGGCTGGCGACGCTGGTGCGCGGCGCCGACACCGCGCGGCCTGATCTTGCGCCAGAAGCGCCGGGCCTGCTCGCGGCCTCGCTCGGACTGTCGCGCATGTATGACGACGACCTCGCGCAGCTCGAGGCTGGCATGCTGCTCTACGACGCCTTCTACCGCTGGTGCCGCGACGCCACCACCGAGACCCACAACTGGCCGACCAACAAGGTGAAGGCGTAATGGATATCCGCAACGTTCAAGCAGGAGCTGATGCCGGTCACGGCGTCAGCTTCGGTGAAGCCTTTCGCGTCTGGCTCCGCGTCGCCTCTTTGAGCTTCGGCGGGCCCGCGGGCCAGATCGCGGTGATGCATCGTATTCTGGTCGAAGAGAAGAAGTGGATCTCTGAAGGCCGCTTCCTGCACGCGCTGAATTACTGCATGCTGCTGCCGGGACCGGAAGCACAACAGCTTGCCACCTATGTGGGCTGGCTGATGCATCGCACCGCCGGCGGGCTGATGGCGGGCGGGCTGTTCATCCTGCCCGGCATCATCGCCATCATGGGCCTGAGTTACGTCTACGCCGCCTATGGCAATGTCAGCTTCGTCGAGGCGCTGTTTTTCGGACTGAAAGCCGCCGTGCTCGCCATCGTGGTCGAGGCCGTGGTCCGCGTCGGCAAGCGCGCGCTGAAGAACCGCATCATGATGGCGCTCGCGGCCGCGGCCTTCATCGCCATCTTCTTCTTTGCGGTCCCCTTCCCGATCATCATCATCGCCGCCGGCATCATCGGCTATGCCGGCGCGCGCGCTGGCCGGCCGGAATTCGCACCGGCTGGTCACGGCCACGGCGGCAGCGGCGCCGCGATCGACAGCATGCTCGGCGAAGCCGTGCCCGAGCACGTGCGGCCCAATACGGCGCGCGCGATCCGCGTCGGCGCGCTGTGGCTGGCGCTCTGGCTCGTGCCGGTGATCGCCCTGCTCGCCGTCTTCGGTCAGGCCAACGTCTTCAGCCAGATCGCACTGTTCTTCTCGAAGATGTCACTGGTCACCTTCGGCGGCGCCTACGCCGTGCTGGCCTATGTCGCGCAACAGGCGGTCGAGCATTATCACTGGCTGAAGCCGCATGAAATGCTGGACGGCCTCGGCATGGCCGAGACCACGCCGGGCCCGCTGATCATGGTGCTGCAGTTCGTCGGCTTCATGGCCGCCTACCGCGACCCGAGCGGTTTGTCGCCGATGCTGGCGGCAACGCTTGGCGGCCTGCTCGCGACCTGGGTCACCTTCACGCCCTGCTTCCTCTGGATCTTTCTCGGCGCGCCCTATATCGAGCGCCTGCGCGGCAACACGGGATTGGCCGGCGCGCTCAGTGCGATCACCGCCGCGGTTGTCGGCGTGATCCTCAACCTCTCGATCTGGTTCGCGCTGCACACGCTGTTCCGCGCGACGGTGCCGGTGAACGCCTTCCCGTTCGACTTCGACATGCCGGTGCTGACGAGCGTCGACGTGCCGGCGCTGGTGCTGTCGATTGCAGCGGCCACCGCGATCTTCCGGTTCAAGCTCGGCATGCTCACAGTTCTCGCCGGCAGTTGTGCCGCGGGCGTGGCGATGCGGGTAGCGGGGGTAATTTAAGGGCCCCCCTTACCAACCACCGCGCGTTTCTTAGCCGCCGGGACGATCAGACCGGCGAAGATCACGAGCGCTATCGCCTGGAATACGCCGAGCATATGAAGGAGAACTTTGCGTACTTCATGGCTCAGCGCCAACACGCATTGCCGCATTGCAATCTTTTCTTAGCAAGCTCGGCGTGAACGCCGGCTTCGACGATGGTAAGAGGAAAGGCGGTCATGTCGAGAATAGCAATCGAGCTTGTGTTGACACTGGTCGCGACCACGAAGGGCCAGCGAGCCGCGAGCCAGATTTGCCCATTTTGCGGACGCACAAAATCCGCCCATCAACCGGTTGAAGCCTCATTTCCGCTAGGATTGACATTGGCGGGCCGCTCCGGTCGGGCGTATGCTGCCGAAAAAGGAGAGAGGTCTTGGAACGGGTGATGACGCGCCGTTCACTGGCGTTTGGTTTGTTGGCAACTGCGACCTTCGCACGGGCAGCTTCCGGCAAAGTGTGGCGCGTCGCTGTAGTTCACCCATCCGAGCTGCCTGAAAATCTGACCGAGAATGGTCGCCGTTCGATCAGCTCCTTCTTCCGTCAACTGAAGCGGCTTGGTTACGTCGAGAACCAAAACATTATCGTTGAGCGATATTCTGCCTTCGGAAGGATCGAGGCTTACAACGACCTTGCGAGGAAGGTGGTGGAAACGAGACCCGATGTAATCGTTTCAATGCACGACGCATTGTCGAATGCTTTCAAGTTGCTGACGAGGTCGATTCCGGTAGCAAGTATCAGTGCCGATCCGATCAAACTGGGCATCGTGTCTAGCCTGTCTCGGCCGGAAGGGAATATAACTGGCGTGAGCGCCGATGCCGGATACGAAGTCTTTGGAAAGCGACTTCAATTTTTGACGGAAACGGTGGGTAAACTCTCGAATACCAGGTTCGTGGCGGCTCCTGCACAACGCACCGCCCCGCACTGGAAATTTGCAGAACAGGCGGCCAAAGAAGCGAACGTACCAATTTCGATCGCCCCGATCGAGAACTATACTCCAGCTGAATACGAGCGAATGTTCGCTCAAGTGGAAGCTGAGAAGGTCGATGGCCTGTTCTTTCCAACAAATCCCGAACACATAACCAATCGCAAGCTTATCGTGGAATTGGCAGCCAATCATCGAATTCCGGCCATCTACAACTATCGCGACTTCGTTGAAGCTGGTGGCCTCATGGCTTACGGCGTCGACCTGACGGAATCGACCCGCCGGCTTGCCGAAATCGTGGACGAGTTGTTGAAGGGTAAGAAGCCGGGCGACATCCCAATCAGCCAGCCGACGAAATTTGAGCTTCTGCTGAATAGACAAGCTGCCGACAAACTCAATCTGAACTTTCCGGCCACGCTGCTGTCGATCGCGGATGAGACGATCTGACAATCGCTCAAGTTGCCTCGCGATGTTGGTCCATGGAAGTGAAACGCCAGCGGCTTCCAAGATGTCTGCAGTGGGTCAAAGGCGGCCTTGGCCAGCTTGCATGACCCTGTTCGGGTCACCTTCAGGAAGCAGACCTCGCGGCGCTCTGAGCTAAGGTCAGCCACGGGCCCTAAAGGCGAATTACACCGTGACCAGCGCAGGGATTTCCGGCCGACGCACGGTGCGCCGGCGCTCTCTCCCATTTGTCAACGTGGTTGACGGTAGTTGCCCGGAATTGCTGTTCCGCAAGCTATTGGATGGAGTCTTCGGGCAACCAGCCATGATGAATATGCCTTCGCAAAACTGGTCGTGGTGGTTGAAGTTCGGCGCATGTGTGATCGGCTGCATCAGCGGTGTCATGGCGCGCGATATGGACTCCCGAGGTGAACGGCGCCATTGAAGTTACCACCGCCTGCACCTCTTCCTTAATGAACCAAGGGCCGGCCACAACGCAACCGGCGACGGTGTCGTCATGCCCGCGGGAGCGCAGCCGCGGCGGACGACCGGACTGATAATCTGATCAATCGGGAAAGGCATTATCATCCAACAGAGGAGTATCCTTATGAAGTTGGCTCAAACATCAGCACTAGTCATTTGTCTGCTCGGCGCGCCAGGGATTTCGCTGGCTGCGGATGCCAAGGGGGATGTGGAGAAGGCATACGCCTCTTGGGATGCCGCATTCAACAAGCACGACGCAAAAGCCATCGGCGCTTCCTATGTCGCCACGGCAAAATTGATGCCGCCCACACATCAGGTGGCGTCAGGTCCGTCTGAGATCGAGAGTTTCTTTGCCGGACTGTTCGCGAACGGCGTGACGGGTCACAAGTTGGAGATGATTGACGCCGGCGGAGACGACAAGGTTGTGTTCGGGACAGCCAAGTGGAGTGCCACGGGTAAGGACAAGGAGGGCAAGCCGTCTCCATTGGGTGGTTTGGCGATGCACGTATTCGAACGCCAAGCCGATGGATCGCTCAAATTGAGGCTGCAAACATTCAACTAAAGCGGTCGAAGCTGATCAGTCCGGTGAGGCGGCGGCCTTACCGGACACCCAGAAGGGCTACTTGTCCTGGTGCAAGATATGTCCGGGGTGGGTAGCAAGCCGTCGACGATGATGACCAAGCGGGACGACTTCCGATTCGCCCTTAGAAGCTGCTGCCGGAACGGGACCTTGAACCGACAGGGCTGCATGGCGGCTAAGGGCCTAGACGCAGGCGCGGCGGACGCGCCGGCAACGCTCAAAGCAGCAGTACCGTCCCTAGTGAGGCCTCGAAGGCTACACAAACAAATCATGCGTCAGATGGTGCTCAACTCTTGCGTGATCAGGGGCGCTTTGCGCGGCGTGCGAAGGGCCAATCAGGTCCGCGTCCTGAATTAGCGCCAGTCCATTTCTTCCGGCGTCGTGCAGAGTATCTCCCACTGCATCCGGTCCGTGGCCGTTCTCAAAATTCTCTGAATGTCTGACCTCTGCCTTATCATTCTTGAAATGAAAGGAATCTTCGAACTGGGGCGCAGCTGCCGTTGCATTCTGGCCCGGCCCCGCTTGCAGAGTTTTAGAACCGCTTATGGGCGCCTTGTGCGAGTCAGCCTCCGAAGCGTCTAAGTCCCGATGCGATTGCCCCCAGTCAGAATCGTGTCCGGTTGAATCGTGCTTGGCAGACTGCTTACCCGCTGCTGCCCGCTGTTCCGAGATATGCAAATCGCGCTGCGATTGTCCATGACCTGGATCGTGTCCCGGTGGCCCGTCTCCGGCGTGTGGCTTACCGGCTGCTGCTCCCTGTTCCGAAACATGCAAATCACGCTGCGATTGTTCATCATTGGATCCGTCTAGTGGAGTCGCGTGTATTGTGCCGTGTTCGGCCTTCCTCGATGCGTCCGTCGCGGCCGCCTGCTCGAGGCCGCTATGATCGATCGGAGCGTCGATGGCGCCGGACCCGACGTGAGGGTTGCCGCCGGCGCCCACGCCATGTTCGCTTGCGAATGCATCGACGATCTGAAGCTCGTCGCTTCTGCCGATGGCATCGCTTCGGCCAGCCTCGAAAACGAATGATTCGTGGCGGCCTTCGGGATTAAGCCAGGCTAGGTTCTCGAACTCGTTTAGGTTCGCATCGGCGCTGCCAGGCATATTAAGGACGCCCAATTCGCTGGTGGCGTTTGCGGCAGCCGACGCAAAGGTATCGCAAAAAGTGAACGCCTGCGCAGGACTGTTAAGGAGTTCGTAAATCGAAACTCCGACCGCCATGAGCATAAACCCGCCAAAGTCACTGATGCTTGACCTCGGAGGGTTGAGTGTCGGCGATGTGATCGTGCTGGCGGCAATATCGGCGCGGGACTCGACGAGCTTGCTGCCCCGCGTCGGGATGTCAGCTGCAGAGTTCTCGGCACGATCGGCTTTACCCACGGCTCTGGCCGTTTTACCCGAAGCCGCGGTCGTTTTTTGGGGGCTGATTTTGATGGTCACGACAGCGCCGGTGTCGTCTGCGGCCATTACCGTGACACTATCGGTAAGCGCATGATCAACTGCGCTCGCGCTCGCGGGTTGAACGTCGTCCAGCGCTGCCCAAATCAGAGCTGCAAGCGCGCCGACCCTGCCGTAAAGGCGCGACAGGGCGAACGTTGCGAGCTCGGTTCGGCTTTTGATCTCAAGCTGCGCAGATATGTGATCAACTCGCGCCTTGATGGTGCCTGTGGCGACGTTGAGCTGGCGCGCAATCTCCTTGTTCGACATACCGCAGGCGACCAGACGTAGGATCTTGTGCTCCAGGTCCGTCAACGCTGCAAGTCCAGTTTCGCCGCACGCGCCCTTGCCGGGCTTGCGGGTAGCCGTCCGATCCGCGGTCGGTGCCACCAGCCTCAGTGACCGGAACAAGGTTTCGGGCTCCTCGCGCATCGGAATCGCAGTGCAGGCACCCGCCGCGACGGCGTCAGCGATATCGCCTCGCGCAACCGATGCTGTGTAGAATACCAAGCGCGTGGGAAGGTTTTCCGCAGTAACGGCGGCGAGCATTTCAGAAGCCGTCACGTCAGAAAATCCGTCCTCTAAAAGGGCGACATCTGGCGTCAACCTCCGGAGTGCTTCGAGGCAACCCGCTCCATTAGTGCATGACGCAACAATCTCGAAGTCACGCTCCGCCGCAAGTAGCGTCCCAAAACCCTGCAGAACGATCGGACGACGATCTGCTATCAGTAGTCGGATACGAAGCACCTGCTCTACCTCGCCCGGCCTTCCGTCCTAAGTTCACCCAGCAGAGGCGAGCTAGCTTGAACGGAGTGACACTCAAGAGCAGCCCGGCAACGCACAACAATCCTCTTGGTTCCTGTAGATTAGTAAGGCGATCGGATGATGTTCATGCTTGCAGCCGATCGATGGCCCTCGGAGAAAAGCCCATCGGATGGGAAATCACAGTGTGGGCAGAACGAGATGAGTAAACCGTCCGCTCAAGGAGCACGCCATGTCTCAGAACCTCAGTGCGACGATCGCGGTGATCGGCATCGATAATGGCAAGAATTCGTTCCACGTCGTGGGTCATGATCACCGCGGTGCCATCGTGCTGCGGCAGAAGTGGTCAAGCCTCCGATCCGCGAGGGTATAGGGTGTCAGTCCACAGCGACCTCTCGAAACGCTGTCGGTGCCATGGACACGCCTCCAAAGCCAAAAGGCCGGGCGTAGACCATGAGCAGGACGAGGCACACAGCGACTGCCGTTGAAAAGATCAACGGGGTCGCCGCCATCGCCGTTCGATTATCGATATGTATCATTGCGATCGTCACGAGGATCAGCATCGTCAAGGCAACGATGACTGCCCACTGGATCGGCGCGATCTGAAGCTGGCTGAGCCGAATTCTATCTCGCCGGACTTCAAACGCATGTTCGATCGCCACCAAAGCGCGCTCCTGGGCCAGTTGCTGAGCGGGTTGTGCGGGCGTAAAGGAAAGGACCGCCGCCATCGCGTCAGTCAATCCAGTCGGGATTGCTTGCAAGGTGGCTTCGCCCCTGCCCATCGCTGGCCAATCCTGCGTTTCGATGAAATGAAGGTGGCGCTTGAGGCTATCGCGCAGATTGTTCCGAACATCCGGTGGCAAAGCATCCGCGAGGAGCAGGGCCTGTCGGAGAGCACTGGCTTCCTGACCGACATATTCCCCGGCGCGATCGACATTTGTCCATACACGCGAGGACAGGAAGGCGAGGAGCAGGGCCAGGATAACCGCTAGAGGCGTCAACGTCACAGGCGAGGCCGCCTTCAGCTCCCTCACCACTGCGCGCCGGGACAGGATTGCCGCTGCGCCGAAAATCGCAATCGTCAACACGTAACAAAAGCCGAATACAAGAAGCATGATGCCGAGAATCGAATGGGACTCAATCCAATGCAACATTGGTCCTCCGGAGCTGGCTACTCCTGCCTTCTAGAATACGCCCCGAGTCCCCTGACCGGAAGGCCACACCGCACGGGTGCTGCAGGCCAGCGGGCATTCGCGTGGTGCCGAGGACGACACCGACTAGGATCGGGAATATGCTTTGCCGACAATCGGCAGATGCCGAAGCCGTTAACCGCTGCGCCGCGGCAGCTCGAACCCCGATGTCCGGAGGGGTCAGGAGCCCTCGATAATGCTCGAGCGGGCGACTTCCGCTTTGCCCATTAGAGGATGCCGTTCAGGAGCACCAGCCCAGGACGCGACATGGCCCTCAGCGTGCGGTCGCTGTGGTGATGGGACCGCGATCTTGCGCCCATCTTATTGAGTTATTGAGTATCTGACTGGATCATCAGGTCGGCGAGCCCGATGTTGAAAAGCTGCGAAACGGCCGTAACTAGCTGCGCGGGAGCAAGTGGCTTCAGAAGGATGCTTATTGGGTACTCCTTCAGATGACCATACGGCGCCACCTTCACAATGAGGCGGCTTACCCAATTGCCGACGAGCTGATCCGGCAGAGGATAACTTTTTGTCTTCTGTAGCGGGTACGACGCCAATGTTATTCCGGAGCGATTTACAGGTGTGAGCCCGGTGGCACAAACCTGTTGACCTGCCAAAGCTCGTCGGATCACATCCCGCAACTCTGTCGGTGACAACCTGCTGAGGTGCGCATCTGAGTCCAACTCCGTTCTGGGTCCAGCAGGCGACATTCACGACATGAAAGAGGCCGCCAACTGAAGCGGCCCTCTAAGTGAATAGTGCCCCCGGATCCTCTTAGTAAGCACCCGAGGTCAATCTTCTGGTCCGATACCGCTAGTCACAACGGCGGATCCTGCGGACCGAACCGTCGTCGCGCTCGATCGTGACGGTGCGGCAGTCACCGCGATATCCGCGATCATATCCGTAGGCGCGATAAGCGGGCCGATCATACTCTCGGTAGTAACGCCGCTCCGGCCCCACTCTTACGCCGCCAAACGGAGTATCAACGGCAACTTGAGCTGATGCCGGTGCAATAGAGATCGGCGCGGCGACAGCGAAACCCGCAATCGCCAGTATACTAGCCAGTAACAGGGTTCTCATGTGAGCCTCCTCCTGAGGAGTTGCGTTGCTTTCGAAACATCTCAGGTAGGGCAAGGTTCCTGCACGAACAGTAGCCCGCCCGTCATGTTCCTGAACCAAAGGAGCACGACCGGAATCTCTCTTGAGGGCACCCCAGCTTCATCCCCGTTGCCCCCCGAGCTGGGGCCCGGCGGGTTTCGAAGCGAAAAGGGCCAATGGGGCAGGCTTCAGTTCCGCGTTAGTGGCTTCTTTGGCTCCGTGGCGGCCTCAATATCAACCGGGGGCAGCTCACCCGTGCGGTCCTTCAGGTCGGCCGCTCGCTGGACCAATCCCGACGCGACCTGCGGGTCCTTTGTCGTTTTTGCCATTCGCAGCAACGTTGCTGCCGCCTCTCGGGCGAAGGAGGTGTAACGCGGCACGTCTTTTCTATCCGATCGAGGTCCCCGTGAGATGAGTCAGAAACTCGGCCTGCGTTCCGGTGCTTGTACAAAAATGTACACAGGCGACAAAAAAGCCTCAGCTCCGAGGCTGGCGCCAAGCTGAGACCCACGTTATCGAGGCGTGATCTGGAAGGACCAACTCAGTCAGGTCAGTCGCGGTAGCCCTTGCACTTCGTCTCTTCTTTGTATTCGCCGTGCTTGCCCCACTTTCGTTCGATCTTGCAGGGGCCATGACGGTATTCTTGCTTGTATTCGCGATCGTAATTGTAGGCGCGGTAGGGACCACGATCGTAGCTCCAGCGATGCTTACCGCTTTCGTCCTTCCAGGGGTCGGCTAGCGCGGCCGATGTGAGTAGTCCAAGAAGGCTGAGGATCGCCAAAGAGAATTTCATCGAATTTCTCCGATAGTGCTTCCACATTTGCTCTTCGGCTGAGAGGCAATCCGCGAACTTGTCGAAAACAAGTCGGTGTTCACCGGCGCGATACCGCCAACCAAGACCACGAGCATCCATTTCATTGTTGCTGACCAAACACGAGGTTCGCTCCATTTGCGATCGAGAAAGGCACCAGTTCGCGGGCAATGGAATGCGAGCTGGTGCCTCTCCATGGAACGGGGGCATTCCATGCCCGGGAAAACGTAGCAACGAACCTATGGTTCCGACGTCGAGCTTCGTCACTCCATGAGGGACAGTTTTGTAGCCTTCCGCCGTCGCATCATTGCAAGCTGCGGGTCAAAGGCTCGTCACAGCGCACCCGTCAGCCAGCACCCGTCGGGCAAAACAGCTGACCACTTCCGCACCCTCGCCTGTCAAGCCCGTTTCGCGAAATATTCCACTTTACCGAAATTCGGATTTGTCGTATACGCAAAGCACCCTGGCCCGAGACAAGGGGCGGATCGCGATCGTCACGAACCGCGGGCTGGGCAGCGATGGACGCGACGGCGTCGAGCGTAACAGGCATTGCAGGGCGGCTTCAGCCGTGAGCAATGCCTTCGCGCGAACGACACGGCGCTGACAGCGTCTTCGCATGGGTTCGGGGGCGAGCACACGCCACCCCTCGGATTCCCAGCGAAGACGTGCGCGGACGGAGAAGTCGTGTGGTCCTGACGCCCGCGGTCTGTGCGTCAAGTCCTGTGGTGATGTAGCGGCCCGACCGGGCCCGCGCATCAGTCATCCGCATGGCGACGGGGGCAACAGTGCATCGCTCCCCGAGGAGAGCACGAAGGACACCGTTAAAACCATTCGCGCAGGGAAGGCCGGGCGACCGGCATCACCTGTTGTCCACCCCGTGTGCATTTCCATCGCACACGGACTCGGGTGCCGCCGGCGCCCGGCCTTCCCTGCGCCCTGTATTTCCGAGGGGCGCGCCGTGAAGCAAAGCTCGGGCGAGATGAGCCGCGAGAATGAGAACGCTCCTCTGCTGTTTGAAAATTGCATCGGAGGTGGTCTAGCCCCCTCGCTGTCATCGCCCGGCTTGACCGGGCGATCCAGTATTTCAGAGAAGGTCGTGATCGGACCGAGAAGCTGCGGCGTACTGGATGCCCCGGTTTCGCGGAGCATGACACCGGCGTTGTGGCGAGAGCCGCCCTACCCGATCACCCGGCCGAACTTGTTCGACTTCGGAAACCCCTTCGGTGCCAGACGGCCGGCATCGGCGCGGTTGCCTTGCCATTCGGCGAGCTCTTTCATCGTTGCCGAGAATTCGCGCCCCGCGGAGTCCTTCCAGGTCAGCCCCGCCTTGGCATCGAATACCGCGACGTCGGAGAGGCCGCCGTCCTTGTATTTCTGCAAGCGCGTGCCGCGGCCGCGGGCCATCTCGGGGACCTGGTCGAGCGGGAAGATCAGCATCTTGCGGTTCTCGCCGATGACAGCAACGGTGTCGCCTGTTACCTCGGTGATCGCGCGTGCCTCGTTCGGCATCTCGACGTTGAGGACCTGCTTGCCCTTCTTGGTGGTGCCGACGCAATCGTCCTCGTTGACCACAAAACCCTGGCCTTCGTGGCTCGCGACCAGGAATTTGCGCCCGCCCTTGTTGACGAACAGCGCAACCGGCGCAGCCTCCTGCTCGAGGTCGATGAACAGGCGGATCGGTTCGCCGTGGCCGCGGCCCCCGGGCAGCTTCGCCACATCGAGCGAGTAGAACTTGCCGTTGGTGGCGAACAGCAGCAGCTTCGAGGTCGTCTCCGCAAAGAAGGCGAAACCGAGCTTGTCGTCCTGCTTGAAGGCAAGGCCCGAGAGATCCTCAACATGACCCTTCATGGTGCGGATCCAGCCCTTGTCAGAGACCACGACCGTCACCGGCTCGCGCTCGACAAAGGCTTCCTCGATCGCGGCGAGATCGTGCTCGGGTGCGTCGGCAAAGGTGGTGCGGCGCTTGCCGAGCGGCGTCTTCGGCCCGAACATGTCGCGGACCTTGCCGACCTGCTCGCCGACCTTTTTCCATTGCTCGGCTTCCGAGGCGAGCACCGCATTGATGCCCTTGAGCTCGGCGCGCAGGTTCTTGTCCTCGGTGCGGATCTCCATCTCCTCGAGCTTGCGCAAACTGCGCAGCCGCATATTGAGAATGGCTTCAGTCTGCACCTCGGTGAGCTTGAACGCCTTCATCAGCTCGGGCTTCGGCTCATCCTCGGTGCGGATGATCTTGATCACCTTGTCGATGTTCAGATAGGCGATCAGGAGGCCGCCGAGCACTTCCAGCCGGTGCTCGATCTGCGCCTTGCGGTGATTGTTGCGGCGGATCAGCACGTCGCGCAGATGGTCGAGCCACTCGCGCAAGCACTCGGCCAGGCCGACCACCTTGGGCACCTTGCCCTTGATCAGCACGTTCAGGTTCAGCGGGATCTTGCTTTCAAGCTCCGTCAGCCGGAACAGCGACTCCATCATCAGCGCGGGATCGACGTTCTTCGACTTCGGCTCGATGACGAGACGGACGTCCTCGGCCGATTCGTCCCTGACATCACCGACCAGCGGGAGCTTCTTCTGGTCCAACAGCTCGGCGATCCTCTCCACCATCCGCGACTTCTGCACCAGCCAGGGGATCTCGGTGACCACGACCACCCAGGTGCCGCGAGCGCCCTCCTCCTGCTCCCACCGCGCACGCACGCGGAACGAACCGCGGCCCGTCGTGTACGCCTCGGCGATTGCCTGCTTGGAATCGACGATGATGCCGCCGGTCGGGAAATCCGGACCCTTAACCCACTTCAGCAGCGCCTTGGATTTCGCGTCGGGCTTCTCGATCAGATGCAGCGCGGCGTCGCACAGCTCGGCGGCGTTGTGCGGCGGGATCGAGGTCGCCATGCCGACCGCGATTCCTTGCGCGCCGTTGGCAAGCAGGTTGGGGAAGCCGCCGGGCAGGACGATCGGCTCCTTCGACTGGCCGTCGTAATTGGCGCGGAACTCGACCCCGTCCTCGTCGATACCATCGAGCAGAAGACGCGCGACGTCGGTCATGCGCGCTTCGGTGTAACGGTAGGCAGCCGGGTTATCGCCGTCGATATTGCCGAAATTGCCCTGGCCGTCGACCAGCGGGTAACGCGAGGAGAAGTCCTGCGCGAGGCGGACCATGGCGTCGTAGATGGCCTGGTCGCCATGCGGATGGAACGAGCCCATCACGTCGCCGACGATCTTTGCGGATTTCTTGAACGCCGTACCGGGGTCGAGCCGGAGCAGGCGCATGCCATAGAGGATGCGCCGGTGCACCGGCTTCAGGCCGTCGCGCGCGTCCGGCAACGCACGGTGCATGATGGTGGAGAGCGCATAGGCGAGATAGCGCTCTTCCAGCGCTTCACGCAGCGGCACCTCGTGAATTTCGGCCGGTTCTTCCGGCGGAACGATTCGTTTTCCCATGCCGCCCGGTTAAACCGTGGAAGCGAATCGGGCAAGGATGGATTGGTTCCTTGGGGGTGGCTAGTGCCCCGCCCAGCCGGCGGTCACAGGCTGGGTGGTTTGCGGATTCTGAGCCTGCGTGCTGGCCGGTGCATTGGCCAGGCAACGCCGGGCGGTCTCGATCTCAGCCTCGCTCGCGCCCTTGGACCGCGCCCATGCCTCTGCGGCTGCAACCGAATATTTGGCCACATAATACCGAATGACGGTGCAGGATGCCCGACGAAACACGCCAAGTTGCGGCTCGCCGGCCATTGCATCAGGCGCGCACGCGAGCAGCGCCGCCGACAAGGCGAATCCCCTGATCAACATTTAGGCTAACCCCGCTGTGGAACCGCGGGTCAATTCGGCCGGCCAAGATTTGGTTCCCGGGAACCGGCAGAGGCGCTATTTAATCATGGCACCGGAATCTCCGCCCTTCCCTGCTGCCGCATCAAGGCGTTGATAAATCCGGCGCGCGCGTCGGAATGGCCCTGCCCGCGCGGCTCCAGCACGTGGCGCAGCAGGAACAAACCGGTGAGCCGAAAGCCGTCCTGGAGATCCTGCTCGGTAAGGTCGGTGTGCACCTCGCCCTGGCGCAGGAATGGCGGCAGCCGCAACAGCCGGTCGCGCCAGGGCTCGCCCGCGCCGCGCGAGACCGCGCCGCCGGATTTGGGCGAGACATAGATCAGGTCCGTGGTCTCCCCGGTTACCGCGCAATTCTCCAGCGCCAGCCCAAAGCCGAGTTCGGCCAGCATCGCCAGCTCGAAATGGATGACGTGCACGGCGGCGCCGCCGATATCGTCGAAATCATCGAGCGAATGTTCGAGCAGAGCAAAGATCGCCTCATGCGGATCGCGCTCGGGCAGCAGCCGCGCGATCGAAGCGAGATGGGTAACGCCGTAGACCCCGTGGGACGATGCCAGCAGCGTCGCCGCGCGCAGCTTCAATCCCTCGATCGCATAGGTGCCGAGATGCTCGTCGAGCCGCGCCCGCCACACCGCACTGACGCTGTTCCCCGGCTGCAAAAGCGGCCGCATCCGCGAGCCGGCACCGCCGCGGACGAGACCAAGATGCCGGCCGTGCGCGCGCGTCAACAGCTCGACGATGGCGCTGCTCTCGCCATGCCGGCGCACCCCCAGCACGATGCCTTCGTCGGTCCATTCCATGGCAGGAAGTGTAACCCACCCTGCGGCGTCGCGCGAGACGCTAGGCGTTGAACCAGCCCTGTGCATCGCCCGTGAAGGAGAAATACAGGCCCATCGTCGTCAGCACGCAGGAGACGATCTCGATGGCGCTGTCGAGCTCCATGCCCTTCTCGCCGATGATCTGGCCGAGCGAGATCACCGACAGCACGAGGGCTGCCGCAAGCACCCAGCGCGGCCAGTTCTTGCGTCCATGCGCGGCGAGCCAGACGAAATAGACGAGAAGCAGGATCATGCCGCCGGCGAGCAGGGTGGCGGTCATGATCATTTGCTCGGCCATCTCGGCGTTGGGCGTGCGGTCCTGCACCGCGACCGACAGGGCATCCAGCATCAACGATGCATAGAGCAGCGCTTCGAAGCGCCGGACGTTGCTGGGCACGCTCATCGGATACCGATCTGTTCTTGGTTATTCCTTGGGGAAGTCCAGGCCCATCTCGCGATAGCGATCGGGATCGTCGCCCCAGTTCTCGCGCACCTTGACGAACAGGAACAGATGCACCGGTACATCCAGGATCTGCATCAGTTCTTTGCGCGAGTCGGCGCCGATCGACTTGATGGTGGCGCCGCCCTTGCCGAGCACGATCTTGCGCTGGCTTTCGCGCTCGACGAAGATCGTCTGCTCGATGCGCACCGACTTGTCCTTGCGCTCCTCCCACTTGTCGGTCTCGACCGTGGACTGGTAGGGCAATTCCTGGTGCAGCTTCTGATAGATTTTTTCGCGCGTGATTTCGGCAGCTAGCTGCCGCATCGGCGCGTCCGACATCTGGTCCTCGGGATAGAGGAATGGACCAGGAGGCACCATCTCGGCCAGCGTCGTGCGGATGTCGTCGACGCCGTCGCCCGAGATCGCCGCAATCATGAAGGTCTTCGCGAATTTCATGCGCTCGTTGGCGGCCTGGGCCAGAGCCAACAGCTTCTCGCGCTGGACCAGGTCGACCTTGTTGATCACCAGGATCTTCTCGTGGTTGACGCTGGCCGCCTTGGCGAGGATCGCCTCGGCCTCCTCGTCGATCCCGGTCTTGGCATCGAGGAGCACGCAGACGAGATCGGCGTCGTGAGCCCCGCTCCAGGCGGTCGAGACCATGGCACGGTCGAGCCGGCGCTTCGGCGAGAAGATGCCGGGCGTGTCGACCAGGATGATCTGCGCGTTGTTCTCGATCACGATGCCGCGGATCAGCGCGCGCGTAGTCTGCACCTTGCGCGAGACGATCGTGACCTTGGCGCCGACCAGCGCGTTCGTCAGCGTGGACTTGCCGACATTCGGCGCGCCGATCAGCGCAACGAAGCCGCAGCGCGTAGCGGTAGGCGCCTCGCCGCTTGCTTCAGCCGTCATTGCCGCCGCCAACGCCTTCGCGTTCGATCATCACTGAAGCTGCCACCTTCTCTGCCGCACGCTTGCTGCCGCCGATGCCTTCGGCCGGGGCCAATCCCGGCAGGTCGACGGCAACCCGGAATTGCGGATCGTGATGCGGGCCGGTACGCTCGACCTCGCGGTAGACCGGGGTCGGCAAGCCTTTCCCCTGCGCCCATTCCTGGAGCACGGTCTTGGGGTCGCGCAAGGGACGGCGCGGCTTGTGCATGCGCTCGGTCCAGTTGCGCCTGACGAATTCGGCGGCCGCCGCGTACCCGCCGTCGAGGAAGACGGCGCCGATCACGGCCTCGCAGATGTCCCCGAGCACGCTCTTGCGCAGGCGGGCGTCGGCGCTGGGGCCGACCGAGCCGAGCTTGATGTCGTCGAGCAGACCGAGCGATTTTGCGACGTCGGCGCAGCTCTCCTTGCGCACGAGCTCGGCAAGCCGCTTGGACAGCTCGCCTTCGTCGGCGTTTGGGAAGGTGTGATAGAGCATGTCGGAGACGACCAGCCCGAGCACGTGGTCGCCGAGAAATTCCAGGCGCTGATAGCTGTCGCCGCGCTTGCGCCCGGACTTCAGTGCCGAGACATGCGTGATCGCCTGCATCAAGAGGTTCGGGTCACTGAAGCTGTGGCCGATGCGCGCCTCGAGCGCCGCGTTCGCGTCCGCGCCCTTGGCCTTGCTGCTTCGCGTCCGCTTCTTCTTCACGGGCGCCTTGCTCGCAAGCGGTTTGGTCGCAGCTTCGCCCTCGGGGCCGGCTTGCGCCTCCGTCAGTGGGGTCGCGATGTCCTTGGCTTCGTCTTTCATCGGACGATATTGAAGAAACGATTCCAGCGCACCGCCCAAGGCCAGCGCCAGAACATCCAGGCATGCTCGCCTTCGGCGATGGAGAAGAAGATCATCTGCGCGCGGCCGATCAAATTCTCCTGCGGTACATAACCGACCTGGCCGAGGAAGCGGCTGTCGGTCGAGTTGTCGCGGTTGTCGCCCATCATGAAGAAGTGACCGGGCGGCACCGTGTAGACGTTGGTGTTGTCCATGTAGCCGTTGTCGGCGCAGTCCAGCGTCTCGTAGGACACGCCGTTCGGTAGCGTCTCCTTCCAGCGCTTCACCCGGGAGATGCCCCCGCCTTCGGAGCCGCACGGATCCTCGCCGACGAACTCGCTCATGCGCTGCCGCTCGACCGGAGTGTCGTTGATGTAGAGCAGACCGTCCCGCATCTGGATGCGGTCGCCGGGAAGACCGATCACGCGCTTGATGTAGTCGGTGGAATCGTCCTTGGGCAGCCGAAACACGACGATGTCGCCGCGGTCGGGGTCAGAGCCCCAGATCCGCCCCGAGAACAGCGGCGGCGAAAACGGGATCGAATAGTGACTATAGCCGTAGGAATATTTCGAGACGAACAGATAGTCGCCGACCAGTAGCGTGGCCTTCATCGAACCGGACGGGATGTTGAACGGCTGGAACAGGAACGTGCGGATCACCAGCGCGATCAGCAGGGCATGGATCACGACCCGAATCGTTTCGCCGACACCGCTCTCAGTTTTCGTTCCCGAAGTCACGCTCATTGCTCTCTCAATTCCGGCCGGCGGTCACAGAGCGCCCTCCTCCCGCGAACAGCCGATCGGCTCGCGGCCCAAGGAGATTGTCCTGATTCTGATAGTGAGGGCCAATTCCGGCGTAAAGCCGAATTCACCCAGCCTGATTTGCGTCGACGGACTTTTAGACGGTTGTCGGAGACCACGCAATCAAGGATCGCATCAAAACTGCATAAGATATTGGTATTTCAAACGAATTATGAGATTACAGGATCCGGTCAGGGCTTGGCCAGCGGGACGGCGGAAATGACGACGAAGGCCTGCGCGAGCGGCCAGTCGTCTGTGATCGAAACATCGATCCGCGCCTCGAACCCTTCCGGTGTCAGCGCCTGAAGCCGAGCCAAGGCGCCGCCGGTCAGGTGCATGGTCGGCCGTCCGCCCGGCAAGTTGACCACCCCCATGTCGCGCCACCAGACGCCGCGCCGGATCCCGGTACCGAGCGCCTTGGAGCAGGCCTCCTTGGCGGCAAAGCGCTTGGCGTAGGTCGCCACCACCATCTTCTCGTTCTTGGCGCGCCGCTCCGCCTTGGCCCGCTCGGCCGCGGTGAAGATGCGGTCGAGGAAGCGCTCGCCATGGCGCTCGATCACCCTGGCGACGCGGGTGATGTCGATCAGGTCCGAGCCGATTCCGATGATCATGCCCGGCTCCGGCCGCGGTCGATCGCCGCGCGCATGCTGCGCACGGTCTCGGCGAGCCCTACGAACAGCGCCTCGCCGATCATGTAGTAGCCGATGTTGAGCTCCATGATCTCAGGCAGGGCCGCGATCGTCTCCGCCGTCGTATAGTCGAGCCCGTGGCCGGCATGGACCTCGAGCCCCGCTTCCTTCGCCAGCTTCGCCCCCGCCACGATCCGCTGCCATTCGGCATCGGCCTTGTTGGTCTGGCCGTCGACGACGGCGTCGCACCATGCGCCGGTGTGGATCTCGATCACGGGGGCGCGCAGCCGCGCCGCCATTTCGATCTGCGCGGGGTCGGCGGCGATGAACAGCGAGACCCGGATGCCGGCATCGCTCAGCCGCGCGATGTAGGGCGCGAGCGCATCGTTCTGGCCGACGACATCTAACCCACCCTCGGTCGTCACCTCCTGCCGCCGCTCCGGCACGAGGCACACCGCGTGGGGTCTTGTGGCGAGCGAGATCCGCATCATGTCGTCGGTCGCCGCCATCTCGAAATTGAGCGGCTTGGAGATCTCCGCCTTCAGCCGCGCCATGTCCTCGTCGCGGATGTGCCGGCGATCCTCACGCAAATGCGCCGTGATGCCATCGGCCCCGGCTTCGATCGCCACCAGGGCGGCGCGCACCGGATCGGGATTGCGGCCGCCGCGCGCGTTGCGCAGGGTCGCGACATGATCGACGTTGACGCCGAGGCGGAGCGGAAGTGCGGGCATTGCAGGACTCACGAGCTCAGGGGGACAGACCATGCGAGAAGCGTCTATCCATTAACACGTTCGACGCGGGCGACGACCGCCTTGGCGCGCAATTGGGCCAGGATCGCGCTCAAATGCTTCAGATCGTAGACTTCGAGGTCGATCGTCGTCTCCGTGAAATCAGGTGAGCGGCGCTGCATGCTGATATTGTCGATGTTGCCGTCGTGCTCGGCGATCACCGTCGCGATCTGTGCCAGCGCGCCGGGCTCGTTGACGTTCTCGACCTTGATGCGGGCCGGGAAGCGCTGCGGCAAGGAATCCTCGATGTCCCAGCGCACGTCGAGCCAGCGCTCCGGCTCCTCCTCGAAATCCTTCAGGGCCGGCGCCTGGATCGGGTAGATCGTGATGCCCTCGCCCGGCGTCACGATGCCGACGATGCGGTCGCCGGGCACGGCGCCACCGTTCGGCGCGAACTTCACCGGCAGGTCGGAATTGATGCCGCGGATCGGAATGGCGACCGGGCTGCGTGGCGACTCCGACGACTTCTCCTTGAGCTTGGCGACGAGCCCCTTCTTGAGGCCGTAGCGCGCGATGCGCTCCTCCTTGTAGTCCGGATACATCGCGCGCGCGACGTGGGAAGCCTTGATCTCGCCGCGCCCGACCGCCGCCATGACGTCCTCGATCGAGGTCCGCGCCAGCCGTGGCAGCGCGCCCTTGAGCTTGTCGTCGGCATATTCGATCTTGGCGCGCTCGAACAGGCGCTCGACGATGCGCCGGCCGAGGCCGACATATTGATCGCGCATGGCGGTGCGCGTGGCGCGCCGGATCGCGGCGCGCGCCTTGCCGGTGACCGCGAGCGTCTCCCAGGCCGACGGCGGTGCCGACTGCGCTTCCGAGGTCAGCACCTCGACCTCGTCGCCGTTCTGGAGCTCCGAGGACAGCGGCGCGAACTTGCCGTTGATCTTGCAGCCGACCGCGCTATTGCCGACGTCGGTATGCACCGCATAGGCGAAGTCGATCACGTTGGCATGGCGCGGCAGCGCGATCAGCTTGCCCTTGGGCGTGAAGCAGAACACCTGATCATGGAACAGCTCGAGCTTGGTGTGCTCGAGGAATTCCTCGGGATTGGCACTCTCGGAGAGGATGCCGATGGTGTGGCGTAGCCAGGCGAAGGCGTTGGATTCGCGCTTGAGGTACTCGGTCGGCGAGCCTACGCCCTCCTTATAGAAGACGTGCGCGGCGATGCCGCGCTCGGCGATCTGGTCCATCGCCTCGGTGCGGATCTGGAGCTCGACGCGCTGGTTGCCGGGGCCGATCACGGTGGTGTGGATCGAGCGGTAGTCGTTCTGCTTCGGCGTCGAGATGTAGTCCTTGAAACGCCCCGGCACGACCGGCCAGGTGGTGTGGACGATGCCGAGCGCGCGATAGCAGGCTTCGATGTCGCTGACGACGAGGCGAAAGCCGAAGATGTCGGACAATTGCTCGAAGCCGACCGACTTGCGCTCCATCTTGGTCCAGATCGAGAACGGCTTCTTGCGGCGGCCATAGACCCGTGCGCCCAGCCCCCGGTGGCGCAGATTGTTGGAGAGCTGGTCCTCGATCTCGCCGATCAGATTGCGGTTGCGCTCGGCGAGCGCATCGAGCCGCTGCATCACGACCGAATAGGCCTCGGGATCGAGCGTGCGGAAGGACAGATCCTCCAGCTCTTCACGCATTTCCTGCATGCCCATGCGGCCGGCCAGCGGCGCATAGATGTCGAGCGTCTCCTCGGCAATGCGCCTGCGCGATTCCGTCGGCACGAAGTCCAGCGTGCGCATGTTGTGCAGGCGGTCGGCGAGCTTGACCAGAAGCACTCGGACATCGTCGGCAATGGCCAGCAACAATTTGCGCAGATTCTCGGCCTGTTTGGCCTCCCGCGACACCAGCTCCAGCCGTTTCAGCTTGGTCAGGCCCTCGACCAGAGCGCCGATCTCGGGCCCGAAGATCTGGTCGATCTCGGCCCGTGTCGCTTCGGTGTCCTCGATTGTGTCGTGCAGCAGCGCGGCCACGATGGTGGCGTCGTCGAGCTTGAGGTCGGTGAGAATTGCCGCCACTTCCAGCGGGTGCGAGAAATACGGATCGCCCGAGGCGCGGGTCTGCGAGCCGTGCGCCTTCATCGCATAGACATAGGCACGGTTGAGCAGGTCTTCGTTGGTGTTGGGATTGTAAGACCTGACGCGCTCGACGAGGTCATATTGACGCATCATGCGTGCGCGTGGCTTCGCCGGGCGCGCCACCGGCGCAGTCGGGGCCACGGCAACCGATTCGGTTGCGGCCTGCATCTGCATTGGTTTCCAGCGCCGATACACCATACGTCCCGCCTTCAAACGGGCCTCGACGCGACCCGTTGCATACATCTTACCGCCGATCCCCGGCGCGTCCGATCAATTCGGTGACAGGGCGCAGCGCGAACCGACAACACTATGGTAACCACGAAAACACCAACAAAAGCAAAGGCCCGAACAACGGTTCGGGCCTTGATAAGATCACAAGAGGTCGATGATTGCGACGGGAGGACCTACTCGTCCTCCTCCGGCTGCTCCTCGGGCGGTGCGAGGCCTTCGAGACCCTTTAGGAGCTCCTCTTCGGTCATGCGTTCGACGGCGACCTCGGTATCGTCCGCATCGACGCTCGCGCCCGCGGAACCGATCAGCGGGACCGTATCAGGCTCGGGCTCGTCGACCTCGACGAACTTCTGGAGCGAGTGCACCAGCTCCTCGCGGAGGTCCTCCGGCGAAATGGTCGTCTCGGCAATTTCGCGCAAGGACACAACAGGGTTCTTGTCGTTATCGCGATCAACCGTTAGTTGTGAACCGGACGAAATCATGCGGGCGCGGTGGGCGGCCAGCAGGACCAGGTCAAACCGGTTGTCGACCTTGTCGATACAATCTTCTACGGTGACGCGAGCCATGGACTGTCGCTCCGTTGTGGGTGGGACGAAATATGTGGGTGATCGGGGCTAGTTATAGGGACCGGGCCGTTTTCGCAAGGCCAATTTGTGATTTGGCCTCGCCAAACGGCTCTGCTACCCCCACATTGGGGCTGGGATGGGTGATTTCCCGGGCTGCCATCGAAGGTAACGCCGGGCGTGTGGAAGTCCGCCATAACTATACCTTGATTGCCCCGACTTCTCCGGATTTGCGGTTTCGACGGGTTTTCGACGGCGCCTTAGAACTGCGCGGCTTGCTGCCGCCGCGCCAACAATAAAACGATCAATCACGACCACTACGCGAGCAAACTGAATGTCACTTTCTCCTACCAACAAGATCGCGCTCTTCATCGATGGCGCCAATCTCTACGCGACGGCGAAAACTCTGGGCTTCGACATCGATTACAAGCGCCTGCTGAAGGAGTTTCAGAGCCGCGGGACTCTGCTTCGGGCGTTCTACTACACCGCCATCATCGAGGATCAGGAATACTCCTCGATTCGCCCGCTGATCGATTGGCTGGACTACAACGGCTACACCGTCGTCACCAAGGCGACCAAGGAATTCATCGACGCCTCCGGCCGCCGCAAGGTCAAGGGCAACATGGACATCGAGCTCGCCGTGGACGCCATGGAGCTCGCCGAGCATATCGACCAGATGGTGCTGTTCTCGGGTGACGGCGACTTCCGCTCCCTGGTCGAGGCCGTGCAGCGCCGCGGCGTGCGGGTCACCGTGGTCTCCACCATTGCCAGCCAGCCGCCGATGATCGCCGACGAGCTGCGCCGCCAGGCCGACGTGTTCACAGACCTCGTCGAGCTGCAATCCAAGCTCGGCCGCGACCCGTCCGAACGCCCCGCCCCGCGTGATCGCGGCGAGCGCGAGGGACGCCACCACGCCCCGCAATTCCTCCAGCGCGCAACCACGATGGCGCCGAGGGGCGATGACGACTTCGAGGAGTGAGGCGGCCCGGCCAAGCCGCCAGCCTTCCACCGTCGTTCCCGACCGTGACTGTCCGCTCTGTCCGCGCCTGGTCGCCTTTCGCGAGGCCAACCGCGCGCGTGAGCCGTCGTGGCACAATGCGCCGGTTGCGCCCTTCGGTGACATCAAGGCGCGCCTGCTGATCGTCGGCCTTGCGCCGGGGATGCAGGGAGCCAACCGCACCGGTCGTCCCTTCACCGGCGACTATGCCGGTGATCTCCTTTACGCGACGCTGCTCGAATATGGGTTTGCCAAGGGCATCTATCAGGCGCGCCCCGATGACGGCCTGAAGCTGGTCGATTGCCGGATCGCCAATGCCGTGCATTGCGTGCCGCCGCAGAACAAGCCGCTTCCGATCGAGATCACCACCTGCCGCCGGTTTCTCGTCGCCAATTTGGCGACCATGCCGAACCTGCGCGCCATCGTCGCGCTCGGGCGGATTGCGCACGACAGCGTGCTCAAGCCGCTGAATCTGAAGGGCTCGCAAGCTCCCTTCGGCCACGGCGCCGTGCACCAGGCCGGCGCGGTCAAGCTTTACGACAGCTATCACTGCTCCCGCTACAACACCAACACAGGGGTGCTGACGCCCGACATGTTCCGGTCCGTGTTCGCGAAGGTGAAGGCCGACCTCGATTAGGCCTCGACCTAGCCCCTGGCTGGATTGGCCTTCAGCCAATCGAGCACATCGCCGGCGTTCCGGTCCGGCGGAAACACCGGATAGAACACGTGCGTGATCCTGGCGTCGTCGATGATCAGTGCAAGCCGCTTGATCAGCGTCAGGCCTGCGACCTGCATGGTCGGTAAATTCAGCGCGCGCGTCAGCTTCAGCTTCTCGTCCGACAGCACCGGGAACGGCAGATGCAGCCGCGAGGCCATCTCGATCTGGTAGTCGTTGCTCTGGGTCGAGAGACCGAACACGTGCGAGGCGCCAGCCGCCTTCAAATCGGCAAACAGGTCGCGAAACGCGCAAGTCTGCGGGGTGCAGCCCCGCGCGCCCGGGATCATGTCCCAATCGTCGACCAGTGCGATCTTGCCGGGCTCGCCTGTGCGGGGATAGGCGAACACCACGGTCCGGCCGCGCAGCGCCGACAGCGTGACTGACGTGTCGTCCGTCGCGCGCAGGCCGATCGGCGGCAACGTCATGCCCGTCAGATGCGCGGCGCCGCCGTCGTCGGCGGGCGCGGGAATCTGGCTCCAATCGACCTCGAGCAGGTTCCTCTGGATCATCCCCTATCCCCTTGCCCGCATCAGGCGGCCCTTCTCCCGGCTCCAATCGCGCTTCTTCTCGGACTCGCGCTTGTCGTGCAGCTTCTTGCCCTTTGCAATCGCCAGCTGCAATTTGGCCCGACCGCGCTCGTTGAAGTATAGCTTGAGCGGGATCAGCGTCATGCCTTCGCGATCGACCGCGCCCATCAGCTTGTTGATCTCGCGGCGGTGAAGCAGCAGTTTTCGCGGCCGTTTGGGCTCGTGATTGAAGCGGTTGCCCTGGAGATATTCGGGAATGGTGGCGTTGATCAGCCAGATCTCGCCATTCTTCGAGTCGGCATAGGATTCCGCGATCGTGCTCTTGCCGTTGCGGATCGACTTGACCTCGGTGCCGGTCAGGGCAATGCCCGCCTCGATCGTATCCTCGATGGCGTAGTTGAAGCGGGCCTTGCGATTTTCCGCCATGACCTTGATCGGACGTTCGTTCTTATCGGCCATCGCAGACAAACCTGATCAAGATGCGCACGGATTCTAACAGGTCGGATGAAGCGCGCGCGTCAAGACTTCTTGAGGAGATCACGGATCTCAGTCAGCAGCTCGACCTCGGCCGACGGCTTCGGCGGAGCGGCAGGTGCCGCCTCCTCCTTGCGCTTCAAGGTATTTATGGCGCGGATCACCAGGAAGAGCACGAAGGCGATGATGATGAAGTTGATCGTCAGCGTGAGAAAGCTGCCCCAAGCGAGTACGGCGCCCTGCTTTTTCGCATCGGCTAAGTTGGTGGCTGTGACCTTCGCCGACAAGGGGGTGAAGTAGTTCGAGAAGTCGAGTCCGCCGGTGACGGCGCCAATGATCGGCATGATGACATCGCCGACCAGCGAGTTGACGATGGCGCCGAAGGCCGCGCCGATGATGACACCGACCGCGAGATCGACGACGTTCCCCTTCATGGCGAACTCGCGGAACTCCTTGAGCATCCGCGTGCCCCTTTCCTCGACGCTCATGTAAGGCTCCCCGAAGGCCAACGCGTCAGTTGATCAGGCCCGCGTGCACCATCGCGCTGCGCACGGCAATGCGAGTCGGCTCGGAGACCGGCACCATCGGCAGCCGCAGCGTCTCGTCCAGCTTGCCGAGCAGCGACATCGCGTATTTGATCGGCGCCGGATTGCTTTCGATGAAAAGGTTGTTGTGCAGCGGCATCAGCTTGTCATGCAGCTTCAAGGCGGTGGCATGGTCGCCCTTCTGCCAGGCAACGTGGAACTCCGAACACAAGCGCGGCGCGACGTTCGAGGTCACCGAGATGCAGCCATGGCCGCCATGGGCCATGTAGCCGAGGATGGTCGCGTCCTCGCCGGAGAGCTGATTGAAATCCTCGCCCATCGCCGCGCGCTGCTGCGACACGCGGACCATGCTGGCGGTGGCGTCCTTCACGCCGGCGATGTTCTTCAGCTCCCACAGCCGCTTCATGGTGTCGACCGACATGTCGATCACCGAGCGCGGCGGAATGTTATAGATGATGATGGGAATGCCGATCGCGTCGTTGATCGCCTTGAAGTGCTGATACATGCCTTCCTGGGTTGGCTTGTTGTAGTAGGGCGTGACGACCAGCACGGCATCGGCGCCCGCCTTCTCGGCGTGCTGGGAGAGCTCGATGGCCTCCTTGGTCGAGTTGGAGCCGGCGCCCGCGATCACCGGCACGCGGCCCTTGGCCTCAGCGATGCACCATTCGACGACCTTCTTGTGCTCGTCATGGCTGAGCGTCGGGCTTTCGCCGGTGGTGCCGACCGGGACCAGGCCGTTGGTGCCCTCTGAAATCTGCCAATTCACCAGAGAGCGGAACGCCGCCTCGTCCAGCGAGCCGTTCTTGAACGGCGTGACCAAGGCGGTGAACGACCCCCGGAATTTCGTCTTGGCTGCCATGGACTTCCTCCGTACGCGGCGATCTCTTGAGCAAGGCCCATTCATATCGGGTCTGTCCGGCCGGTAAAAGGCCCGCCGCGTGTGACTCACTGTTTAGGCCGCGATTTTGCCGCGGTGATGGTGCAAATCGGTCCGAGGTAAGCGGCTGTTGGTATTTTGTCCGCATATTCAATCAAATTCAGCTCGATCTTGGGCCACTTGACTGATTCGGGGCGACGAAACGCCGTGACCTCCCTTCCTCGTGCCGCATGGCGATCCACCGGTCTGGTCGTGTGCCTGATGGCAGGGCTGTCGGTCGGCTGTGCTGCCTTGGCCAAGTCCAACGAAAAGCCCAACGAGACGACTTCGGACGAGGCTAAGAATTCCGCGAGGCCAGCCGCCAAGGACTCGTCCAAGGGAACCGGCAAGGAAACTTCGAAGGATACGGCCAAGGGCACCAGCAAGGGGGCCAGCGCCCCGGCCAAAGATGCCGCGAAGAAATCTGCCAAGGACGCTGGGACGAACGCCGGCAAGGAACCCGCAAAGGACAGGCCCAAGCCCGCGGCAGCAGCGTCCAAGCCCGCGGCAGCATCCAAGCCCGCGACAGCTCCCCCCGCGCCAGCATCAAAACCGACCGCCAACGGGGCGCCGCCCAAAACCGCACCCGCCCCGGCTTCGACGGCCACTGTCAGACCGGCCGCCCCGACCGCGGCCAAACCCATCGCAGCTCCCGTGCTGGCTCCTGCGACCCGCCAGCATGCAGCGCCGCGCAAGCCGGTCATACCGGCTGCGGTCGCCGCAACGTCGTCGACCTCGCAGGCCGACAAGGACACGCTGGAGACCGTCATCGAGCTCGTGCGCAAGCGCAAGGCGGGCGATGCCACCAATTATGCAGCTTCGATCTCGGATCCCGTCGCGCGAAAGCTCGCGGAATGGATCATCCTGCGCAGCGAGGACAATGGCGCGACCGTGGAGCGCTACCGCGCCTTCCTGTCCGCCAATCCGAGCTGGCCGTCGCAGACTTTCCTCCGCCGACGCCTGGAGGCCGCGATGTGGGACGACAGGCGCGACGATTCAGTTGCGTGGTCGTGGTTTGAGAATGAGTCGCCGATCTCCGCCAAGGGCCGCTTCACGCTCGCCAAGGCGATGCTGGCGCGCGGCGACCGCGCCAACGCCGAGCGGCTGGTGCGCGAGGCCTGGCGCAGCGATCCGATGTCGGAGGAGACCGAGAACAATGCGCTCGACCAGTTCGGCGCCCTGCTGACGCCAGGCGATCAGAAGGCGCGGATGGACACTTTGCTCTACGGCAGCGAGAACGAGGCCGCGCTGCGCGCCGCCAAGCGCCTTGGCGCCGGCTATGTCGCGCTCGCCAAGGCTCGCATCGCCGCCGTCAAGAAGGCGCCCAACGCGCGCGCGCTGCTCGACGCCGTGCCGCGTGAGCTGCACAACGATCCCGGCTTCATCTTCAGCAAGATCCAGCTCCTGCGCCGCGAGGAGAAGTTTGCCGAAGCGGCGCAGCTCATGCTGTCGGCGCCAAAGGATCCGAACCGACTCTACAATCTCGACGAATGGTGGATCGAGCGGCGCCTCCTGGCGCGCAAGATGATCGACACCGAGGAATTCCGCAGCGCCTATCTGATCGCGCGCGATGCCGCCCTGCCCTCGCGCGACATCTACAAGACCGAGCAGGAATTTACCGCGGGCTGGATCGCACTCCGCTTCCTCAACGATCCCGCGACCGCCGCCCAGCATTTCGCCCGGATCGGGGTCGGCAGCGTCAATCCGACGACGCTGGCGCGCGCCGGCTATTGGCAGGGCCGCGCCGCGGAAGCGATGGGCCGCCAGCAGGAGGCGCGCAACGCCTATGCCCGCGCAGCCGAGCAGTCGACCAGCTATTACGGCCAGCTCGCGCGCGCAAAACTCGGACTGCCCCAGATCGAGCTCAACAGTCAGCCGCGGGGCCGCGGCGCCGAGCGGCTCGAGATCGTGCGCGCCGCGCAACTGCTCTACGAGCTTGACGAGCGTGAGATGGCAGTGCCGTTGCTCGCCGACATGGGCGAGAACGGCGATCCCGAAGCGCTTGCCGGCCTTGGCGAGCTCACCCAGCGCTACCGCGACGCGCGCGGCATGCTGCTGCTCGGCAAGGCCGCGCTCAATCGCGGCCTGCCGTTCGACTTCTACGCCTATCCCGTCAACGGCATTCCGCAGTTCACGCCGATCGGGCCCGAGGTCGAGCGCAGCATCGTCTATGCGATCGCGCGGCAGGAGAGCGCGTTCAATCCGTCGGTGGTCTCGCCGGCGCAGGCCTACGGGCTGATGCAGGTGACGCCGGACGCCGCACGCTACGTCTGCAAACGCCACGGCGCGACTTACGATCTGTCCCGGTTGAAGAACGATTCGGTCTACAACGCCACGCTCGGCTCGGCCGAACTCGGTGGGCTGCTCGAAGATTATCGCGGCTCCTACATCATGACCTTTGCCGCCTACAATGCCGGTCGCGGCAGCGTGAAGAAATGGGTCGAACGCTATGGCGATCCGCGCGATCCGAAAGTTGACGCGGTCGATTGGGTGGAGCTGATTCCGTTCTCCGAGACGCGCAATTACGTGCAGCGGATCATGGAAAACCTTCAGGTCTACCGCGCCCGGTTCGGCGGCGGCACGCGGTTGCAGATCGAGGCCGACCTGCGCCGCGGCACCGGCAGCGTGGAATAGCCGCGCCACCTTTAGGGGGTGGCATGCCCCGCCGTATCCGGTCGCGGTGCGCGGGTCGATGTTCGAATCTTGTTCCAGATCAGCTGGGGCGGCGTCCTGAGCTTGGTTCCCTTGGCCTTAATTCCGGTCAGCCGCCTTCCCTCTCGCACCATACTGTCCTGGTTACAGTTTTTGCGAGAGCGCCATGCGGTCACGGCAACACCCACCGTGGAGGCGGCAGCATTCCACGGGCGGGCGCGGGATATTGAAGGACAGTGAGCGGCCCGAGACATAGGTGACATTTCGTACCGGACAGACGGGTTACACTTTCCGCTTTTGTTCTGCGGGAGGTGTAGATGCCGTGGAAAGCGAGTTCGGTGATGGAGGAGCGCCTGCGGTTTGTCGCCCGGCTGCTGGACGGCGAGGCCATGACGGAGGTATGCCGGGAGTTCGGCATCTCGCGGAAGACCGGCTACAAGATCTTTGGCCGGTACAAGGAACACGGGTTCGAGGCCCTGACGGACCGGTCGCGACGGCCGGTGCGCTACGCCAACCAGCTGCCG